>JAAELY010000172.1 GCA_024226335.1 bacterium | reverse complement strand
CTGCGCTGCGTCGCGCGACCCTCTGCAGATCTACGGATCTGCGATCGGATCACGCTTCTTGCTCAGGCGGCGACTCCCGCTTCTCGCTCGAATCCTCCCTGTGCAGAGATTCCCTAGCCGCGATGGCGGCCTAGGTCGAAACCAAGAACCGTCTCTTAGCCAGAGCTATCTCGAGTCTGGAAACTTTTGACGACGTACACCCTTCGACTCGCGACGCGCGAAGTCCTTGGCATGTCCGCCCTCGTGAAGGACGATCGCCGGGACGTCGGAGTAGATGTTGATCGTGTTCGTGAACGGATTGTAGTTGTCTCCGCCGAACGCGCGCTGCGGCAGTGCCGTGTAGGTCGCCAACGTGAGGATCCCGAAAGTATAGCGCCAGAAGCCACCGATGTTGCGGTTGCGGAACAGTCGCGCCCACTCGCCGGGAACCGAGTACTGGTTGAGTCGCACCTTGACGTTGCACAGTTCGTTGGCTCGGAGGTACTCGACGAGGGCTTCGCAAAGCCGATCAGCAAAAGCTCCTAGTCGAAGCGTTGGCTGAGCAGCCAGTTCAGCCGCGTTGCGACTTCTGGGGCGTGAAGGATGCCGACGTGGCCGTGGTCGTAGGCGCGCTGAGTCGCGGCTTGGTCCTGGGCCTCGGTGCGCGTCTGGCTGGCCACCGTCACAGTTCCGTCGTCGGCCACCGGTTTCGAGCTGCTCATCTTGAAGCCGTACACTAGGTGAAATTCTACGGCGGGGAGGAGGGAGCGGACTTTGTCTCCGTCATAGAACATCCGGCGTAGGTAGTCGCTCGAGGGGTTCATGTCGTGGAAGGAAAGAGGTAGCTTGATCGGGGCGCCGTCGACGTTCCTGGCATTGACGTCGCCTCCCCAGGGAGTGGAGATCGAGATGAATAGCCGGACGTTGCCTCGCGCCGCCACTTGCTCGGCTTTGAGGATGGCGCCCCTCGCGACGAGTCCCCCCATACTGTGCGCGACGACAGCAATTTCTTCGAAGCCGTGCCCGATGGCGAGTCGCTCGAGGAGCGTCGCCAGGTGGTTCGAGAGGCCGTCGAGGCCGAACCCAGACGGGAAGAAGTAGAACCACGGCTGGTAGCGGTCGCGATCGATCGATTCGATCAGCGTCGAGAACTGCTGGGGATAGCCGCTGATGCCATGGACGAAGAGAACGGGAATCCGGCTCGGGTCGTAGGGTTCCAAGAAGTAGACGCCCGCGATCCCATCGTTCAGGAATTCCATAATCTCCCACAGACCTCGCGAGCCGGCTTCCGGACCGAACTTGGCGTCGTCCAGGTCCTCGCAGATCTCTCCCTGTACGGACCATGACCACAGGCTGAACCGCCGCTGTTCCTCCGGCGTGCGCTCGACTAGACCGAGAACGTCGAGAGGCTCGTCGGCGTAGGCTGCGAAGTTGGAGCCGGTCTGGAGCACGATGTTCTGGCTGTGGTCCTCGCCGGGACCCACCTCGATGATCGGGTTGTCGCGGTTCCGGCTGACGCGTTCGTCAAGATCGACGAGCCCGTTTCGATTCCTGTCCTCGTAGGCGCCGAGCCGGTAGCGACCTTCCTGCACGCGGAACGCAAAGGTACCCGGCCTCACCCTGACATAGGAGTCGACCCCAATCAGCGGGTCGCCGTCCACCTCCGGTTCGTGCGAGAGGACCACGACCAGATTGCCGCCCGTCTTTCCTTCCGCGTCGATTCGCCCGTCGATCCGACTGATCTGCTGCGCCATCTCGAGCTGGTCCCTGAAGCTGACGATCCGCTTGAGAGTCGTGCAGCCAGACGGAAACGCGACGGCCAAGATAAGTGGGACCGCGAGAGTTGCATGTCGACGCAAGGACAGGCGCATCCAGTTCCTCCAACCTCTCGTCTGAGTCGTGACCATGCACCTATCCTTTAGGGCTACTTTTGGACCTTCACCACTCTCCCGCTCAGCGCGACGTTCGCGATGAACGCGCCCGCGACGCAGCGGAACTGAGTGGCGCTCTCGAGGTCGCGATTCCGAGTGATTGACTTGATGTCGACGACCGCGTCGCCGCCCAGACTCTGCGCGCGCCTCTGCAGGGAGATCACGGCCGAGAGGAACGCGACGTTGCAGGCATTCTCGTCGGACTTGGCGAACGCGCTGGTGCGTCGGTTAGAGCGGAACACTCCTAGATCTTTGATGACGGTCGGGTGGTGCTGACCGGCCATATAGATGGGCACATCGAGCAGTCGCTCATTGCCGATCGAGCTGCTTGTTGCGGCATTCACGTCGAGCTCGTGGAATGTGTTCCGCGCGGACGTGGAGTTCGCTACGGTCGCCGTCGTGAGCCCGACGGCTATGGCAATAAGAAGTCTGTTCATGCGAATCGTCCTCCCAGTCTGGAAGCATACTATGCGGCAGCGACCACCGCACTTGCCCTACATTCCTTGACAGCTCTGCGCGGGCGGTGAATCGGCGAGTCAACTCTGCGGGCGCGCTCGCCGATGTCGCAAACTCGACGGTCAGTAGCTAGCTTCGGGATCCAAGAGGTGCTTATGACCCGGCCACTGCTTCTCGCACTAGCCCTGTTCGCTCTGCCCGGCTGCTATGTCCACACCGTGCTGCCGTTGGACAGAAATCTGGATCGCACCCATCTGGGGAGCAAGATCGGTAAGGCGTCCACGCAGGGGGTTCTCTGGGCTGTGGTCTGGGGAGACGCGGGAACCCAGGCGGCCGCCGAGGCCGGAAGTCTCACTACAATCAACCACGCAGACCAGGAGATCTTCGTCCTCCTGGGCGGCGTCTACTCGCGGGTGACGACCGTGGTGTACGGTGACTAATGCCGGCCGACGACTCGCTCTGGCTGTACTTCTCGTCGCTCTCCTGGCCTTGAGCGCCTGCGCGCAGGGTTTTATCTTCCGCCGGACGGTCGAACCGCTAAGCACGGACTTCGCGCGAACCCCGGTGCACGGCTGCGCGCCGGCGCGCTCGGACGTGAAACAGGTCCGCTACCGGTACCTGGACTTCCGCTGGGACGGCAACGGCATCGGGCAGGTCGCCCGACAGGCCGGCTTCGACAAGGCCTATTACGCCGATTTCGAGGTCTTGAGTATCCTGGGAATCTGGACGCAGAGCTGGGTGATCGTCTACGGTGACCGTGAGGGCCAATGCGCGGAAGCGCGGGATCGCTGAGAGATGGAGGTCGCCCAGCCCCCGTGAGTCATCGCGCGCTCGTCGTCCCCGCCGCGGGTCTGTTGCTTCTGGCCGGCATGGCGTTGTTCACGGCCCGCAATCTCCAGTTATCGACTGGGCTCGCGAGCTTGCTGTCCGAGTCGTCCGATCTGGAGCTGGCCCACATCTCTGCGCGCCTGGTTGACAGCCCACTGACGCGCACCATGGTGCTCAGTGTGACCGCGCCGGATCTGAGGACGGCGCTGAAGACAGCGCGACGCTGGCAGGCGGTGCTTCAAGGGCATCCGGAGGTGGAGAGCGTACGTGCTGGTCCGGACCCGGAGTTCGCGCGCGCCGTCTTTGAGCTGTACTTCCCGCGCCGGCTGCTTCTGCTGTCGAGCCAGCCCGAGGTCGAGCTCGCCCAGAGACTCTCGCCGGCGGAACTGCGGAACGCCGCGCGGCGGCTACGCGAGCAGCTCGCGCTTCCGCAGGCGCAGCTCGTCAAGGAGATCGCGGGGCAAGATCCGCTGCTGGCCTTTCCCGCGCTGTTACGCGAGTTCGAAGGGGCGCAGCAGGGGCCGCTGGAGCTGGTCTCCGGCCAGTTTGCATCCCCGGCGGAGCGCGCTGCCATCCTGTTCTTGACTACTCGGCACTCGGCGTTTGACGTGGCGCACCAGGCGCCGCTCGAAGCGTTCCTGGAGCGGAGCTTCGCCGAGCTGGCCACCGGCCAGCCCGGGGCTGTGCGGCTCGAGCGCAGTGGTGTACACCGCTTCGCGGTGGCTTCGGAGCAGCGCGCGCGTGCCGACATGCAGGGGATCTCGGCGGTTTCCCTGGTCGGTATCGTGCTGCTCTTCCTGGTCGTGTTCGGATCCTTGCGCCTGCTGGTGATCTCGCTGCTGCCGATCGCGGGCGGCGTGCTCACCGCCACCAGCGTCGGCATCCTGATTTTCGGCGAGCTGGGCCTGATGACGCTGGTGTTCGGATCGACGCTGATCGGTGTCTGTATCGACTACCCGATCCACTATGTGAGCCACCACACGCTGGTTCCGGCACCCGACGGGCCGCGTGCGTCTCTGGCGCAGATCTGGGGTGCGCTGGTGATGGGCGCGCTGACGACGGTCGCCGGCTTCGTCGGCCTGGCGTGGTCGGACTTTCCTGGAATCCGCGAGATCGGCATCTTCGCCGGAACCGGTGTGATCGGGGCGCTCGTCACGACGCGCGTACTGCTTCCGCCGCTCCTGCCCCGCGCTCCGGTCGCGACGCCGCTGCAAGCTGGGGTCTCTCAGCTTCTGGCGCGCCTGCTGGCTGGAATGCGCGAGCGGAGGCTCGCGCTGGTGCTTCTGTTGTTAGGTGCAGTGGCCGTCACCGCGGTCGGCCTGCCGCATGTGTCCATGCAGGACGATGTGTTCGCGCTCGGGCTGTCGCCGCCCGAGGGCTGGCTCGCCGAAGACGCCGGCGTTCGCGGCCGGGTCGCACAGATGGACCCGGGCCGCTTCGTCGTGTCGATTGCCGAGAGCGAGCAGGACGCGTTGCGCCTGAACGACGCGGCCTACGAGCGACTCGTGTCTGCCCGTGAGGCAGGCGAGATCACGGGCTTCCGTTCACTACACGTGTTCCTGCCGTCGGTGTCCTTGCAGGAGCGCAACCGCGGGGTGCTGGCCGACATGCCCGAGCTTCCTCGGCAGATGCTCTCGGCCCTGTCGGCTGAGGGGTTCCGGCCGGATGCCTTCGAGGGCTTCACCCGCGCGCTCGCCGACCACTCTACGCCGCCACTGCGCTTCGCAGATCTCGTGGCTTCGAGCTTGGCGAGCAGCGTCGCCGCGTTCCGCGTGGACCTGGGCGAGCGGGTGGCGCTCCTGACCTTCCTGCAGGGCGTCTCCGATCCCGCCGCACTGGGTGCCCGGCTGGCAGATCTGGACG
Source organism: bacterium (assembly GCA_024226335.1). Taxonomy (NCBI): domain Bacteria; species bacterium. Next base: position 48,535 of record JAAELY010000172.1, on the reverse strand, counting down.
GCGTGCACTATTTCGATCAGCGGCGCTTTCTCGCACAGATTTACGGTCGCTACCGCGAGCGTACGAGCGTGCTGATCGCCGTTGGTCTCGCAGCGGTCGTCGCTCTGCTCTTCGCGCGCTACCGCAGTATCGGGATCGCGGTCGCGACCGCGCTACCCGCGGTGTTGGCGGCAGCGCTGACCCTCGCGTTGTTGGGGATCGCCGGGATTCCGATTAGCCTGCTCCACCTGCTGGGTCTACTTCTCGTGCTGAGCATTGGGGTGGACTACGCGATCTTCCTGGTCGCGAGCGACGCGAGCGGCCCGGGCCGGGCGGCCGCGCTGTTGAGTCTGTGCGCGGCGTGCCTGTCCACGTGCCTCGCCTTTGGCCTATTGGCGGCGTCGTCGTTTCCCGCGTTGCGCGCGCTCGGGTTGAGCACGGCGATCGGGGTGCCGCTGAGCCTCGTCCTGGCCCCGGCAGTGCTGCTGCTCACGGGACCGAACGAGCGCGCGCCCTGAATGCCGCGCCCAGTGCCTCGACCTCGTCAGTCGAGCGCAGATATTGCCACAGTGGTCCGTGCAATCCCTGGCGCCGCAGCCTGCGGAACAGACCACGGTCGAAGTTGACGCCGAGCGGCGGGATGATCCAGTAGGGGAACTCGTCCTTGTGCTCGGACAGCCGCTCCTCGATGCGCGCGCGCAGGCGCAGCCGATCGCGCCGCAGTTCGGGGTCCAGCGCCTCGTAGTCTTCCACCCAAATGGTCAGGATCGCGGCGTAGGGGTCGAGCGAGACGATGAATTCGAGCGAACGCTCTACGTCTTCGAGCGTTTCGTCGCGCGTGCCGAGGATGAAGGTGTGACAGTCGGGAATGCCCTCGTCCTTGCAGACCTTGTGCATCTCGCGGATCTGCTGCGTAGTGAAACCTTTCCGCAGGCGTTCCAGGGTGCGATCGACGCCAGAGTCGGAGCCGATCTCCATTCCAGTGCAGCCCGCGTTGCGCGCGAGCCGCGCGAACTCGCGATCGAAGCCCAACGGGTTGGCGTAGCAGGTCCACGGGATGCGCCAGTCTCGCGAGATCAGTTCGCGGCACACGTCCTTGGCATGGGAGCGCGGCAGGTTGAAGACCGAGTCCACTAGGAAAAAGTGCCTGATCTCCGGCTGCTGCTCGAGTGCGAGGTGCATCTCGTCGACGACTGCAGTCGGCGGGCGCAGGCGCCCGACCCGTCCCTCGATCGTCGGATAGGTGCAGTAGTCGCAGTGCAGCGGGCAGCCCCGTTTGGTCTGGACGGAGTCGATGCCGTAGCGTTCGTAGTAGCGCGGATCGAGCAGCGAGCGGTCGACCATCGCTAGCGTCGCGAGGTTCAGAAACTCATCCGCCGGTGTCGTTGTGATGCGACCGTTCTGGCGCGCGAACAGCCCGCCAATCTGCTGGTCCAACGGCGTGCGTCCCTCAAGCCGATCGAGCAACTGCGGAAAGGACGCCTCGGCCTCGCCTGCGATCCCGTAGTCGGGCTGAAGGCGCTCCATCAGCTCTTTCGGCGCCACGCTGAACCCTGACCCGCCGAGCACGATCGGGGCTGAGCTGACTTGCCGCGCTGCGGTGATCAGCTCCGTGTAGTAGGCGAGATGGTCGTCGTTGCCTGTATAATCCGCATTCTGGATGTTGCGCATGCCGAGCCCAATCACGTCGGGTCGGAAGGACTCGAGTTCGGACTGCAGCGCCTTCGTTGGGTAACGCTCGAAGCAAAGATCGATCAGTCGCTTCTCGTGGCGGTCCGGCGTGCTGGCCAGCACGCTAAGGATGCCGAGCGGGATCACGGCATCGGGCAGCTTCTCGCGGTTTCCGGATACGAACGCGACTCGCACGGCACAACTCCCGGGGCGCTTCAGCGCCTCAGCGAAGGATCGGAAGGGGTTGTGGGGAGCCGCTATGATACTCTATCGCGAGGATCGGAGCGCGCCCGATCTGTCGCTTGGTGGGTCGAGGTTTCTGCTTCGGCGCCCTGGGGAACGAGTCCCGCAACTGAAACGAGCATTCTAAGGTCGAACGAGCATGACCTCCTCTGACACTGAAGCCAGCGAAGGCCGACTTCAACTCCAGGGGCGCGGGAGGCGCGGTGCTAGGCTGCACGAGTGCAGCACCGAGCTAGAGGTTCCGTTTCACGACGTGGATGCGCTTCGGATCGTCTGGCACGGCCACTACTACAAGTACATGGAGATCGCGCGCACGCAGCTACTGCGCTCGCGCAAGCTCGATGTGAAGGATCTGATCTCGCTCGGCCACGGATTGCTGGTGATCGAGAGCGCGTGCCGCCACACCGCGCCGCTGCGCTACGGGGACCGGGTCCGGATTGCCGCCTGGTTCGGAGACGTGACGCACCGCATCCTGATCGCCTACGAACTTTCGAACCTGAGCCTGGGAGTGCGCAGCGCGCGCGGGCACACCACGCTCGTGGCGACGACGCCGACCGGTGAGATGCTGCACCGCACGCCCGACTCGATCGCCGCACGTCTTCTGCCCCGCGGGCCCAGCACCGACGAGCTCCAAGGAGCGACGCGGTGAGCGGACGGGTCGGCCCCTTCCCGGCTGCGGAACAGGAAGGAGGGCCGTCGGAGCTGATTCGCGCACTCGAATCTCACGCGAGTGAGCGTCCACACGAGTTGGCGATCCGGGAGGACGACGTGCTCGGGAGCGGCCGCCAGCTCACGTGGCAGCAGCTGCGCGACGCTGCAGCGCGGCTGCGGGGGCAGCTGCTGCGATTGTCTACGGACAGGATAGTGTTGATGCTGGCGGTGCCGAACCGCATCGAGGCGCAGATCGGGCTTATCGGCGGTCTTTGGGCGGGCGCCGACGTACTTCCGGTCTCGCCTGTGTCGACTGAGACCGAGCTGCGGGGTTTGGCACGACGCGCGCGTGTGTCGCTCCTGATCGGGGATGCGGCGCCGCGCCGCGCGCTCGATGGAGAGATCGAGCAGATCATCCCGGTCGAGTCGCTGCTCGAAGGCGAGTCACCGGCAGCTGGGGAGTCGATGCGCTGCGGGCCCGGTGTGATCCTCCTGCAGAGTTCAGGGACCACGGGTTTGCCGAAGATCGTACGCCGGCCCGCTTCGGTGCTCGATGCCGTCGGGCGCAACCTCTGCCGTGCGCTCGAGCTTCGCGCATCCGATCTGATGCTGGTCACGATTCCGCTGCACCATTCGTACGGGATCGACTTCGCACTCATGGGCGCGACGATCGCCGGGTGTGCGACCGAGTTGCACTCCAGTTTTGTCCCGGGGCGGGTCCGGTCTGCGCTTGTCGCCCAGCGCGTCAGCGTATGGCCCGCGGTGCCCCTGATGCTGGATGCGGTCTCCGCCAGCACCGGGGTGGGGCAACCTCCGGCGCTGCGCCGTGTGATTTCCGCGGGGAGCCCGCTCCCGCGCCGCGTATTCGACCAGTTCGAGCATTGCTTCGGCGTTCGCGTCGGCCAGGTCTACGGCGCGACCGAGTTCGGTTCCGTCACCTACAACGACCCGGCCGACCCTGATTTCGATCCGGACTGCTGCGGCCGACCGCTTGCCAGGGTCCAGCTGAAGCTCGTGCGCAGTGATGATCCGGCAGGGCACCAACCGCTTCCGGCCGGTGCCGAAGGCGAGGTGCTCGTTTCGGCGCCGAGCATGCTCTCGGGCTATGTCGATTCCGACGACGAGCCCTACGTGGACGGGTTCGTACGCAGCGGAGACCTCGGGACGCTCGATGACCAGGGGAGGCTGCGGCTCACCGGACGTCTCAAGCTGATGATTGACGTCGGCGCCCAGAGCGTGAACCCGCTCGAAGTCGAGGCGTGTCTCGCCCGTCACCCCACGGTGTCGGAGGCGGTCGTGATTCCGGTCCCGTTCTCGGATACGGCGGAGCGCCTCAAGGCGATCGCGATCCCGAAGCGGGGCGAACAGGTGGATTCCGCGGCGCTGAAGCGCTTCGCTCGCGAGCACCTCGCGGCCCTCAAGGTTCCGCGTGTTATCGAAGTGCGCGAGGACGTGCCTCGTTCGCCGACCGGCAAGATCCTGCGCGGCGAGCTGATTGCGGCGGAGCGGGCGGCTCGCGCGCCCGCCGGGGGGCAGCGTTGAATGGCCCCCGAGCTGCATAGCGAGCCCTGCGCCCTGAGTGCCCTGGGAATGGTGAGTGCGCTCGGCAGCACGCTCGACGAGACTTGGCGGAGGCTGATCGCGGGCGACCAGTCGGGCTTCCGAGAGCGCGGGAATCTGGTCGGCGGCGGCGTGCACCTGTTGGGCGAGGCCCCTGAGACGCTGCCGGATCTGCCCGCGTCGCTTTCCCGCTTCGACTGTCGGAACAACCGCCTGGCGCTCGTCGCTTTCGAGGGGATCCGCCCGGCCGTCGAGCGCGCTATCGCGCACTTCGGGCCGGCCCGCGTAGCCATCGTCGCAGGCTCGAGCACCGCAGGCGTCGAGGCGGCGGAACAGGCGTTCGAGCAACGCCGCCGGACTGGAGCGCTCTCACCGTCGTTCGACCTGGTGCAGCTCGAGTTTGGCGGGATGCCCGAGTTCCTGGGCCGGATCTCGGGTGCGCAGGGTCCGTGTTACGCGCTTTCGACTGCGTGTTCGACGGGCGCCAAGGCGTTGATCTCCGCGCGCGGCCTGCTCGAGCTCGGGGTCTGCGATGCCGTGATCGCCGGCGCAGTCGACTCACGCTGCCGCCTTACGGCGAACGGGTTCGCCGCCTTGCAGGCGGTGTCCGCGGTCATCACCAACCCGATGAGCAGGAACCGGGACGGGCTCACACTGGGAGAGGGCGGGGCACTGTTTCTGCTGACGCGCGATCCCGAAGGCATCCAGCTTCTGGGCGCTGGCGAGTCGAGCGACGCGCACCACATGTCCGCGCCAGAGCCGAACGGGCGTGGAGCGGAGGCATGCATGCGCGCGGCGCTGCAGGACGCCAGTATTCGCCCGGACGAGATCGCCTATCTGAACCTGCACGGTACGGGCACGCCACATAACGACGCGATGGAGAGTGCAGCTGTCGAGCGTGTCTTCAACGGATCGAACGTCTGCTGCAGCTCGACCAAGCCGCTAGTAGGTCACACTCTGGGTGCGTCTGGCGCGCTGGAGGCGGGCTTTTGCTGGCTGATGCTGGACCGGCAGCAGGGAGGCCGCCTCCGCGTGCCCCCGCACCGCTTTGACGGCCAGCTCGACGGCGAGCTTCCGCAGCTCCGGCTCGCAGGCGACGAAACGTGGGTGGATGTCGGTGCCGAGCCCATGCTCATGAGCAATTCGTTCGGCTTTGGCGGAAGCAATTCCGCACTCGTGCTTGGCCGGAGGTCGGGGTGAGTTCTGTCGCCCTGAAGAGCTGGGCTGCGTGGTCGGCCGGGATCGAGAGCGAGAAGGACTGGGGCGATTGGGCGCGCGATCCGCGTCCGCTGCGGAAGGATGGAGCGCCCGCGCTACGTTTCATTCCATCGCTCATGCGTCGTCGCTGCGACCAGCTGAGCCGCATGATGCTGCACGTCGCGCACGAGTGCTGCGGCGCTGCGCTACTGCCCGAGGTGACCTCGGTCTTCGCCTCGCGTCACGGCGGATTCACCACCATGGTGTCGTTGCTCGAGTGCCTGGCCGAGGATGCCAAGCTGTCTCCGGCCCGGTTCAGTCACTCGGTCCTGAACACGCCGGCCGGCCTGTTCTCGATCTGGGCCGGGAACCAGCGGGCATCGACCTGCGTCTCGGCCGGTGCGCACACCTTCGCCTATGGATTTCTCGAGGCGCTCTCGATGCTGCGTAGGCAGCCGGGACGTCCGGTGCTGCTGATCGTGGGCGACGAGTCGATTCCCGAGCCGCTGCTCGAGCTCTCGGATGACGATCACGGGGCGCACGCGGTGGCGCTGCTGCTCGACGTCGAGGAAGGAGAGAGCCTCGAGTTCACTCTCGAGCCCACACCGAATGGAACGGATGGGGACTCCAACGACTTTCCGCAGGCCCTGCAGTTCGTCCGCTGGCTGTTCTCGAGCGAGCCTGTCCTGAGTCTCGATTGTGCATCGAACCGCTTCGTGTGCCGCCGCTAGTTCGAGCCTGTTACTGCCCTGACCAACGCCGGAAGGCGAGCGACGTGTTGATGCCGCCGAACGCGAAGTTGTTGCTCATCACGTACTCGGTTTCGAGCTCGCGAATCCCCTCGCGAATGTAGTCCAGCTCACCGCAGCGGGGATCCACACTGTCCAGGTTTATCGTCGGAGCGAACCAGCCCTCGCGCATCATTTCGATGGTAAGCCAGGCCTCGATCGCGCCGCAGGCGCCCAATGTGTGGCCGATGTAACTCTTGAGCGAGCTGATCGGTAATCGCTCGCCGAACACGCGCCGGGTCGCCTGGCTCTCGGCGATGTCCCCGGCCTCTGTCGCCGTGCCGTGAGCATTCACGTAGCCGACGGTAGAAGCGTCGAGCCCGGCGTCCTCGAGGCAGAGCTCCATCACCTGCTGCATGCCATCGGAGTCCGGATTGGTCATGTGTTTACCGTCGCAGTTGGTCCCGTAGCCAACGAGCTCGGCATGAATCTGGGCGCCGCGCGCGCGCGCGTGTTCCAGTTCTTCGAGCACGAATGTGGCCGCACCCTCACCAACGACGAGCCCGTCGCGGTCGACGTCGAAGGGTCGCGGCGTCTCGTGGGGAGTCGAGTTTCGGGTCGATGTCGCGTACATGATGTCGAACACTGCGGAGTCGATCGCGTGGTACTCCTCGGCGCCTCCCGTGATCATTACGTCCTGCTTGCCCGACTGAACCGCTTCGTAGCCGTAGCCGATTCCCTGACTACCGGAGGTGCAGGCGCTGCACGTCGTGACTACGCGGCCTTTCAACTCGAAGAACTGAGCCAGGTTCGCGGGAACCGTGTGGCTCATGACCTGCAGGTAGTCGGTGGCGCGGATACCGTGCAACGTGCTCTTGGTCTCGATGTTCACCGCGTACACGGTGAGAGCCGGCGGGCTGCCGCTGGTGGAACCGTAAGAGATACCGGCGCGCCCGCTCCTGATCACCGGATCGTCCAAGAGCCCGGCATCCAGCAAGGCCAGCTCGGTGGCGCGCGTGGCGAGTAGCGATACGCGTCCCATGCTGCGCGTGCGCTTGCGGGGGTAGTGCGAGGGCGCCTCGAAGTCGTGCACGCGCGCTGCCAGGCGCGTATTCATGCCCTCGAAGCGTTCGAGTTCGGCGAGAAACTCCACGGCCGAGGAGCCACTGCGAAGCCCCTCCGAGACGGTCTTCCAGTCGTTTCCGAGGGGGCACAGGCCGCCCATGCCGGTGACGACGACGCGCCGCATCAGGCCATCCCGCCGTTGATCGAGATGGTCTGCCCGGTGATGTATGAGGCCCGATCTGAGAACAGGAAGGCGACTAGCGCGGCGACTTCCTCAGGAGATCCGACTCGCTGCATCGGGATCAGCTTCGCCATTTCCTCCGGAAGGCCCTCGATCATGTCCGTTCCGATGAAGCCGGGTGCGACGCTGTTCGCTGTGATCTTCCGCTTGGCCAGCTCCAACGAAAGCGAACGCGTGGCCGCGATCAATCCGGCCTTCGACGCGCTGTAGTTGACCTGCCCGCGGTTTCCGACTACACCCGCCAGCGACGACATGGTGACGATGCGGCCACCTTTGCGTGCCCGAACCATCGGCATCACCAGCGGGTGAAGCACATTGTAAAAGCCGTCGAGGTTCGTGCGCAGGACGTGGTCCCAGGCCTCGTCGCTGAGCCCTGGGAAGGGACCGTCGGCACGCACGCCGGCGTTGCATACCACGCCGTAGAACGAACCGGCACGCTCGATCTCGTTCTCGAGCGCGCGGCGAGTCTGATCGCGATCTGCGACATCAAAGGGCAGGAGCCCGGCCTCTCCCCCCAGCGCCTCGATCTCCTTGACCACAGCCTCGGCCGCATCGCGCTGCTTGCGGTAGTTGAGTGCGACCCCGAAACCGTCGGCTGCCAGCTCCAGCGCGATCGCGCGTCCGATGCCGCGACTGCCTCCCGTGACCAGGACTCTTCGTTTCATGGCAATGCCTCCAGTGCTACGCCCTTCTCTGGGATGAAGCAGTTTAGTCGCCCTTCCGCCAGGATCTCGGCTGTCGCGGCATCTCTGACCGCGCAGTCGAACGACACCATGCCGGAAGCCGCACCCCAGGTTCGAGTGGCGCTTACTTCGAGGCGTTGTCCGGGATTGTACAGCACGCGATGAAAGACCAGACTCCTGGAGCCCAGCAGGAAACCGAGGCGAGGTGGATCGCCTCGTTCCCGATCCACGAGTCCTCCGTATACAGCCACGCATTGCGCCATGAGTTCGAGCCCGATCCATGAGGGCAGATGACCCGCGGCGTCACGAAACGAGGGAACTTGATCGACGATGACGAGGCACACCGTTTCGCCCTCTGGATCGTGACTCAGGATGTCGGAAAGCAGGAGCATGTTTCCGGAATGAGGGATCACCTCTGCGACCGGTGGCAACTCACGGGTCACGGCTCGCCTCTTCCTTCCCCCAGAAGTCGTAGAAGTTGAACCACTGGAGCGGGTTTCGTACGCAGAAATACGAGATTCGGTCCGCGTAGAGCTGGCAGTAGTGGGCGAGCGCCTTCGTACGCTCTTTGCGGGGGATCCGCACGCGCTCGGCAAAGGGCTCGACGTGAACGCGGTAGCGTCGGGTACCTACGCGCAGGCCCACCATCAGCAGGACCGGGCAGCCCAGCGCGCTAGCTAGCAGAAGCGGCCCCTGCGGGAGCGCCGCGGGTGCTCCCAGGAACTCAACGCTCGTCACCCGGTCACTCTCGTTGGGATGGAACCGGTCGCCCAGCACTGCGACCACCTCGCCGCGCTCGATGCAGGCCTTGACATCGAGCGCGTGGGAGAAGGAACCTGCTTGGACCTGGATCACGCGCACCTTGACGTTTTCATCGGGCTCGCTTGCGCTGCTCAACAGGTCGTTGATGCGCGCGGCGTTCTCCGTGTGCATGAGCACGCAGACGGAGATCGGCGAGCGCGTGGCGGCGAGTAGACGCATGGCGTCGAAGCTGCCCAGGTGCGATCCCAGGATCAAGCATCCGCACTTTTCCTCCGCGACCCGGTCCAGGTGATGCATGCCGTCGACTTCCAACTCGAAGTCGTCACGCCGCCCAAGCCAGAAGCCCACACGGTCGAGGATGGCGACACCGAATTCGAGAAAGTGTCGGAAGCTCTGCAATAGGCCGGGTGGCGCGCCGAGTCTGCAGGCTGCTTCCGGCGTGGCGTAGACGCGTCGAAGGTAGACGAGGGAGGCGTGGCGAGCAGCGCGGCCGGTGAGGAAAAAGTAGCCGACGATCGGGTAGAGCAGAACGCTCGCCACCCCGCTGCCGACGTGTCGGTAGAGCCAGCCGGTGATCTGCATACCGAGCCTCGAACCGCGTTCTCGTCGCTCATACCAGTCCCGGTCGCGACTCAATTGCGGCTCCGACGACGCAGCAGCCAAGGAAGCCTCGTGACCATGCCAAAGAACAGCCGCACATGGAGTCGCGTCATGCGGACATTGTCCCACAGGAAGTCGAAGTGCGAGAGACCGTCCGCAAAGTAACGTACGCGACACGGCACGTTGACGACCGGCACCGAAGCCCAGAACAGGCGCACAGCGATCTCGGGGTCGAAGTCCATCCGATCGCCGCAAGGCGTACGCTCCAGAACACCAAGCGTTGGGCCCAACGGCATGGAGCGCAGTCCGCAGAGTGGATCGCGGATCTCGAACGATAACGTCTCGATCCATACCCAGAAGCAGGACAACAGGCGCCCGTAAAGCCGAACGCGCGAGGCGTTTTCGAAGCTAGGCATGCCAAGTAGTAGCGCGTCCGGCCGCTGCTCGGCGATTTCGAGAAAGAGGGGAACGTCGATCGCGTCGTGCTGGCCGTCGGCATCGAGCTGGACCGCGTGCGTGAACCCGAGCGAGTGGGCCAGGCGGTAGCCTGTGCGCAGCGCTTCACCCTTGCCGCGGTTTTCAGGCAGCATCACGACCCGAACCCAACTATAGCGTTCGTCTAGCGCTCGTAGGATCTGCTGTGTTGCGGCACCGCTGCCGTCATCCACCACGATGCATTCCAGACCCAGGTTCTCGAGGGAGGCGAGCAGATCCTTCATCGTCGATCCGTGGTCGTAGTTCGGGATCAGCAGGCAGGGCCTCACGCCCCCTCCTCGTCGAACTCGACTCGGAGGCGTCCCGAAGAGAAGACTTCGGTCCCGGCGTTGAGGCTGAAACGGAATAGGCGGCGCGTCTCGTCCGGCTGCACCGCCAGCGTGAAGGCCTGACCGGGGAGCATCGGCCGTTTGAACTTGAGCGCCTCGATGCTCCGGACAAAGGCGGGTGTCCCTGTGCAGCGCTCGACCGCCTGCACGACCCACCGGAGCTGGAGGACGCCCGGAACCAGGGAATACACCGGAAAGTGTCCAGGCCAGCAGGCGAGATCCTCGGGCACGCGCAGCTCGAACTCCCGACCCTGTTCGACGGTCCTCTCTGACACGAACTCCGGGTCTAGGCGTGGTTTCACTGCGTCACTCTGCTCGTCCTCGCCGAACAACATGCGGAAGACCCAGTCGGTCGGCGCGCCCAGGTAACGCCGGAAGCGCCAGTGCCGATATGTGAACTCGGCTGCGAACAGCACGCCCATAAGAACGTAGGCGATACCGCCAGTGTAGAGCGCCCAAGCCTCGAGGGTCGCAGCCAGGGCAAGCCCGAAGGCGATCGTGCCGTTGATCACGAAGAACGCGCTCCAGATCACGTTCACGCGGCGGCAGTAAGCGAGTTCTTCTCTGGACAGGTCCGGGACCTGGATCCGCGCTAGGCGCTCGATCGTAGACTCGGCTCCCACGAGCGAGCTGGCGAACACGGCAAAGAGCGCCAGGTTGATGAGACTCGGACCCAGCAGCAGGCTCAGCGGATGGTTTGTGGCGGCTGTCGCCATGACCATCAGGCCCACGGCGAGCACGGGCAGCCAGAACACCTTCGTGTAAGGGATGAGCCGATGGGGTGCGGCGATCGCCAAGCGGAGCGCGAGCAACCCGAGCACCGAGAGCGCGACCTGACGCGGCTCGAGCACGCGGAGCCCGAGGTAGATCAACGCGGGATACGCGACGCCGACTAGGATCTGAAGGGCGGCCATCACGACGGTTGGCTACACGTCCTGCAGCCTGCGGTGAACCAGCTCGACGATGTCCTCCACGCGCCGGATCTCCCGAAGCTCTTCCTCGGCCACGTCGAGTCCGGTCTCGTCCTGAAGCCCGACGGCAAGGTCGATGGCGTCAATGCTGTCCAGGTCCAGATCGTCGATCAGGTGCGCGGAGAGCAGGATCTCGTCGGGGTCGAGCTCGAAGGACTGGACCAGGATTTCGCTGACCTGCTGGAAGATCTGTTCTTTGGTCATAGCCTCGGGCATGCGCGCGGCTACTTCTTGCGATTTTCGGACACGAAGGTGGCCAGGCCGCGAACATTCGCAAAGTGCTTCGCGTTCTCCTCCGGATCGTCGCCAACCTGGACTTCGTAGCGCTTCTCTAGCCCCATCGCGATTTCCAGCGCATCGATCGAGTCCAAGCCCAGACCCTCGCCGAAGAGCGCGTCCGTGCTGCTGATCTCCTCAGGCGTGATGTCTTCCAGTACGAGCACGCCGATGATCAGCTCCTTCAGCTCTGCCTCCAGCGTTTCAAGTGACTCCATGGTTCAGCCTTGCTTCGAAGTAGTTGCGCATCCAGGAGCTGATGCGTCTTGCCGCCACCGACGGTGCGAGGTCAGCGTCGACTAGGTCTTTCGCGTATGTTGGGGATCCGACACTAAAGGTATAGTGGAAAGTCTCGTTCGGCAGAGCGTACCACGGTTGTCCCTTTTTGAGTGCCGGTGGATCGCAGTCGATCACGACCGGCACGATCCGGCAGCCGCTGCGGAGAGCGATATGCGCCATGCCGCGCCGAAAGCTCCTGAGGCCGCAATCTGGCGAGCGGGACCCCTCAGGGAACAGGACCACGGAGCGCCCAGCGCGCAGGCGGTCCGCGCAGGCCTCGACCAGCGTCTCACTGCTATCGTTCGGGATGTAGCCGGCGGCCCGCACGATGCCGCGTAAGGCCGGGTTGCTCCAAGCTGCGCGCTTCACCACACAGTCCGCCTGCGGCATGAACGCGAGGAGAAATACTACGTCCATGAGGGTGGGGTGATTAGCCACAACCAGGCTAGGGCCCTCGGCGAGATGTTGCATGCCATGATGACTCGTCTTCCAGACCCGAATCAGAACACCGAGTCGCACGAACAGTGCGAAGGAACGCTGGATCCAGCGCTGCGCCAGCAGGTCGCGGCGTACCTCGCCTCGCGTCAGTCGCCCCGAAAGCGGGACTACAACAAGCGCCAAGATGACGGCGCCGACACCGAAGGCTGCGAACATGAAAGCCGTTCCGCAGACCCGCCAGAGCCTTTCCAGGCGCCGCCCGATGCCGCTCCGCGATGGTGCCGGAAGGGGCGTCGTTTCCTTGTCTCTTGCCCTCTCGTGATTTCGGCAGCGTTCGCTCATTCGTCGCTCCTGAATGATACCGGACGCGCAGGGAACGATCCGGTCTGGCCATCGCATTGGATGAGCGCCAGAATGCCAGTGGCCCTGTTGGCTGTAAACAACATGATCCGACGCTCACCTACATATTCTAGGAGCCCCATGGCACGTTCATTGTCCAGCGCTCTGCTCGTGCTGCTGGCGTTTGCCGTGTTGATCCCCGAGGCGCCCGTGCGCGCCGCGTCTCCGCTACCGGGTCGCGAGACCCCGCTCGATCTCGAGACGCTCCTCGCCGACTTCGCACGCATACCCGGGCTGGCGGCGCGTTTCCACGAAGAAAAACACCTCGCGCTGTTGGTCGAGCCGCTCGAGACACGCGGCACGATCTACTTCGCGCCACCGGGTCGGCTCGCGCGTCACACCGAGGCCCCGCTGCGCTCGACCCTGCTGCTGGACGGAGAGCAATTGCGCTACGCGTCCGACGAGGATCGCGGCGCGCTCGACCTCGCCGTGCATCCGATGCTGGGCGTATTCGTGGACAGCTTTCGGATGCTCCTCCGAGGCGATCTTCCAGGTCTGCAAATGAACTTTGTTCTGGAGCTTCGGAGCGTCGGGAAGCCGGAGGGCCGCCGCTGGGAGCTCGTGCTTGAGCCGCGGGCCGAAGCCTTGAAGCGGAGCCTGCGCGTGCTGCAGATTTTCGGCCAAGGTCGCTCCGTCTCGCGACTCCGGATCCTCGAGCGCGGCGGCGACGAGACACTGATGGTGTTCACGGACGTCGACAGCCAGCGCGTGTTCACACAACGCGAGCTCGACGAGCTGTTCGAGTTGCCCGCCCCGTGAGCCGTTGCGCCGCCGTCGCACTAGGGCTGCTTCTGGCAGCCTGTGTCAGTCCGCCACAGCGGCCACCGCCGATGCTGTCCGATGCGAGCACTGTGAAGCTGCTCGCGAGCGGCCAGGTTCCCGGGAACTTCGCCCTGCGCCAGCGCCTGCGCTTCCGGGCCGCCGACGGTACCAGTGGGGCGCTCGAAGCCGTGCTGCAGGTCCATTGCGGTGCGCTAGTGATCGTGGGCCTGTCTCCGCTCGGCCAGCGCCTCTTCTCCATCACCCAGCGCGGGTACGAGACGCAGGTGCAGTCTTTCACGACCCAGCCCTGGCCCTTTGCACCCGACCGCGTCCTGCTCGATGTGCATCGAACCTATCTCTACCCCGTGGCCGACCCGCCGCTCGCCGACGGCAGTCACACTGTGTTTCTGGGGAGCTTCGCTTTCGTCGAGCGTTGGCAGGACGGCCGGCTCGTCGAGCGCACGATCCCGGACCGCTTGGGGGCACGCATGGGCAGCGTGGTTGTGAGCTACAAAGGAGGCGTCGCACCGCGCGAGGTTCCTCGTCGGGTCCACCTTCGAAACGGGCTGCACGACTACGAGATCGAAGTGGAGACACTCTCGCGTCGGGAACTCATCTGTCCCAGCTAGTCTGGAGGTCGGGCCAAGGCTCTCCGGAGGCCGCGGACGAGTTCCGCGTAGATCTGCCGAAGGGCTTCGTTCGTCGAGGATCGAATTGCCTCCTTCTGAACGAAGACCCCTCCCATGAATGCCAAGGCCTACCCGCTGAACTAAGGAGATGGCAGACCAAGGGAAAGCTTCGGTCTTCCCGAGCGACGACCTCGCAATTCGCATCCACGGGATCGATGAACAGATCGCATAATGAGAGCAGTTCCGGAAATCGAACGCCCCCCATTGTCGTGACTTCGTCAGCGGTTTGTCAGGGTGAAGGCGGGGAATCTGAGACAGTCAACGACTTGATCCAGCCGACGAACTTTCCGGTCCAGGCGATCGGGATCAACACAGCGTAGGAGACCCAGGCAGGGCCGCTGTACCAGCGCAGCCCCTCTCCCGCTATGTACGTGCCGTAGGCGCCCCAGAGCGCCGGGTAGGCCGCGCTCTCGCCGTCGGCGTCGCCCTCGGCGCGCAGGTAGCTCACTGCGTCCGTCGAGGCGATTCCCTCCTGCCACAGGGGCACGATCGGGAGGATGCGCACGGCCGAGTAGAGGCCCTTCGACTCGCGACGCGCGAAGTCCTTGGCATGTCCGCCCTCGTGAAGGACGATCGCCGGGACGTCGGAGTAGATGTTGATCGTGTTCGTGAACGGATTGTAGTTGTCTCCGCCGAACGCGCGCTGCGGCAGCGCCGTGTAGGTCGCCAACGTGAGGATCCCGAAAGTATAGCGCCAGAAGCCACCGATGTTGCGGTTGCGGAACAGTCGCGACCACTCGCCGGGAACCGAGTACTGGTTCAGTCGCACCTTGACGTTGCACAGTTCGTTGGCTCGGAGGTACTCGACGAGGGCAGTCTCGGTCTCCACCGAGATGTCGTGGTTGTCAACCTTCCAGTCAAGCAGGGTGATCTTGCTCGGCACCGAGAGCACGTAGTGGCCCAGCCCGTCGAGCAGCGCGTGCGGGCGACCGCGCTCGATCTGCGGCTCGCCCGCGCGTAGTGGCATCAGATCGGCGCTATCGCAAGTGGACGGTGTGTACGGGAGGCTCGCGCACCCGAACAGCAGGCAGCAGTGCAGTGCCGTGACCGTGCGCCTCCACACCGGCACGGCGCTACTCATGGGTTTCCCGCACGGGGTCGTGCGTGATGCTCGGGTTGAAGCCCATTGGCCAATAGATCACGGCGTTGAGGATGGGAAGCCGGAAAATCGACGCCACGCGGAACGTCGCGTGTAGCCGCCCCTCTTGGATCGCTTCCTCATTCTTGGATAGTCGGAACTCGGTGGCTCCTTTTGGGAGGGCTCTCGCCTGTACGGTCACGGGCCGACGATAGACTTCGAGCTGTGTTCCCTCGGGGATGACGAAGCGGCCCGTGGTGGTGCAGCCCGTCAGCAAAGGGCCAGCCCTAGGGTGATCGTGGCGGCATGGACGGACATCTTGTTCTCTCCTCGACTCGCGCGGGAACGGGCTCGGTGGATCCATTTACAAAGGAGAAAGCCATCGATCAACGACGATTCGACTCCATGGCCACCTGCTTCCAAACGGCCACTCCTTCCGCTTCCAACAACAGGGAGGGTCTGCACAGATCCGCGACCACGAGTTCGAGCTCGCAATCCGCCGCGAGGAGTTCCTCGAACAGCCGAACGACGTCCCCGATCTCGGTCTCCCGTACTACGTAGACCCTAACGAGACGGTACAGCGCGAGAAGGTCCCGCCGCGCGAGGTCACCGCTCAAAAGGCGCGAGCTAGCGCGGGCGGCGCCAGGGAACGCAGTGGCCGCGACCACTGCCAGGTTCGTGAGCGTCTCACGCGCTTGTGCCTCTACATCTCCCAGATGCTCGGAATCCTCCCCTACGATGCTCGCGGTCCCTGAGACGAGTGCGATCTCGCCTTCCCAATCTCGGTGGGCCAGTGGGGCCAGCCGCGTGGCCCTGGTGAAGCAGGGAGGGTTCGCTCCATATCGCGGAGAGTACTCGTACGCTGCGACTTGGCGAGGATTCTCGATGGCGATCCCGGGATGTGCGCTCGCGAGTACGTGGACTTCCAGCTCGTTCGTGCCGATGTCGACCGCCGATGCTGCGCATAGATCTAGTGAGAGGGGCTCCCCGTCGCAACGGCTCTGGAATGCGGAAAAACGTCCCCGGTTGAAGAGGTGATATCTTGGTTGTCTAGACAGAGCCTCCCGGTTGATCTGCGGAACGAAGTTCCAGATTCGGACGGGATGAACGCCCCGCTTCTCTAGCCTCATCAGGACCGCAGCGTATGCGTCTATGACAGCGCCTACGAGGGCTTCGTCAGGCCACGCGGGTGGCCAAGGCGTGCGAGCCGACATGAGGGAGAATTCGTCGCCAACCACCTCGCTCAGAACCAGGTCGCGCCGAGCGCGCTCCCAGATGGGTTCACCGCCGGCCAGGTCAGTCGCCCATGTCGGTACGTGAGACGCGACAGAAGGCTCCGCGGTGGGGAGACGAGCTTGGACCGACTGGGGCGCATCCAACGCAGCTGCGATACGAGCGACCATCTATCGATGGTACGCACGAAAGAATCTCGGATCAATTCCTAGCGGAGCGCGCGGGCAACTTGCCATCGCCGATCCGCTATTGGCTGCAGCCTCAATTCAAAGGGTGGATGGGGATCCATCCCGGCCGGGCAGGAGCGCCCGAGCCTGCGATTCGAGCGACGCAGAGTGTGAGGCTCTGCTGTGTTTTGCCTACGGGAGTTCGCAAGGCTCCCGTCTGCAAGATCCCTCCAAAGCGGAGTATATTATTCATACGAATATCGACATTGGAGGCATGGATGGAAACGACGCGTCTCACTCTCGTAACACTGTCCCTGGTTGCCTCTCTGGCTGTGGGTTGCTCGGGCACGGCGTATAGGATGGCTGCGGTAGATGTGGACAGCAGCAAGTACACCAATCTCGGGGAAGGCGAGATGAGCGCTACCGGCTTGATGATTCTCAACATCATTCCCATTCAGAACACGAACAAGATCCAGCGCGCGGTGGACAGGATCCTCGAGGAGAAAGACGGCGACGAGCTGGTCAACATCTCCGTGAAGGAGAGCTGGTGGTGGGCATATGTAATGAACGGATACAAGGTTGATGTAACAGGGACAGTACTCAAGAAGAAGTAACGCAACGTCTAGTCCTGAGAATCTTGGATTCTCAGTTGCCCCTTGCCGCCCAGAACGATCAGAGTTGTTGGACGCGCCTAGCATCACGCCGGTCTCCATGTCTCTGGCTAGCTCCCACTCAAGGAACCGCAACATGTCGCCGGGCTAGAAGTTCCGATCGTTCCTCCGGACGTCGGCCGTCTTCATCCGGTAGCGCATGGCGTTGAACTGATCAGGCCACGTCTTGAGTTCGTGGATCTCCATTGGCCAGCGCTGGGGCAGCGAAGGTCGGCCGTGCTGTGGTGAAGAGCTCGCATGATGCGGTCGGTTTCGATCATCGCCGCAAAGATCAACAGAGCAACGTGACTGGCGACGATCGCTCGCACGGAGAGACGAAAGTTGTCACACCCTCGTAACAAGACCTGAAGGTCCAGGAAAAACGTCTTTGCAAACAGGTATTTACAGAGAGCAGTGCGGGTTCGAATCCCGCGGGGGTCACCACCTGTTTGAATTCCGGGCCGTTCCTGTACCCGCTGGGCCGTGGCTCGGTCGATCTGTTCGGTATGCTCGGGTCCATGCGACTCCGCACCGGTCTGCTCGCCGTTTCCATCTGTCTGGCTGCCTGCGGCCCGACCGGTTGCGGTGAAGTCCAGCGTCCGGTGACGGGCGCGATCCGGCTGCACCTGCGACAGATCTACGACACGGGAGCCTGGTTGCGACGGGTTCCCGTGGAATTGGCGGTTTCGCTCTACGCCCGGGTCAAGCTGGAGCGCTTTCTTGCGGAGCTCGAGCTTCCCGAAGCCCTGCACCAACGGCTGCGCGCGCGCGTGAATGCCGACGACTTCGTAGATGAGCTGGTTCCGTTCCTGCTCTTCGTACACGAGATGTACCAGCCGCCTGTAGGGGAGTCTGCGGAGACTTTCGATGATCACCTTCGCGCGCATTTCGCGCCGGAAGATGACGTGCCGGGAATCGAGCACTCGATGTTCGAGTGGAATCCCGAGCAGGTGCCTGAAGGTCCGAGTCTTCCCGGACTGGCGCCTGAGGTCGTGCGCGAGTTGCTCGCGTTCTACGATGTCCTGTATCTGCGAGATCGCACGGATGCTTCGCAGGTGGAGGAGCGACTCGCCTGTGAGAGACGGGCGGAACTGCCCGCGCTCGAGCGGGCTACGCGCGCCGCACTGCCTTCGATCCGCAATCTGCTCGAGGCGTTGGGCGAGCAGATGGAGGGGCAAGCGGATCTCGGTGCGGCACTGGCGGCTGTGCTGAAGGACGACGAAAAGCTGGAGACGGCGACGGCCGCGCTGATCCGTTTCATCGATCAGACCGTCTGCCGCAATTACCGCTTCTTTGCGTCGCGTGCGTTTCGCGCGAATCAGCTGAAGAACTGGCTGAAGGCCGAGCTGGCTCGCCCGCAGGGCGGCGCGCTCTGGTCCTACCTCGAACACGCGCAGTACGAGCGACGCCACGGCGTCGTGGTCGTCGTCGATGGCTTGCAGGGACGCCTCGTGCAAGCGCTCGCGGGCTCCGGCGCCGACGATGCATTCATCGCCCGGATCGCCGAAGAGCAGCGCGCGGCGGGTGGGCCCGCTCCGAAGGCGAAGTCACTGCGCGAGCCTGCGGCGCAACAGACCGCTTTCCTGGAAGCCTTCGCGCAGCGAGGCTACCGGCATCCCGACTATCTGCCGTTCTTTCGCGAGCGTCTGGCCGATGCGCACACGCACTGGCTTCCCGTCGGTATCTCGACCACTCCCACGATCAGCGTGCGCAATATTCCGATCGGGCTCACCGGCGCGCCGGTGGCGGGTGCGAACTCGACCGGTCTGCCGAACTTCCACTTCGTTGAGCGCAACTACGAACGCAACGGTCAGCAGCAGGGCAGGGCGTACTACTTCTACGGCAGTGATGCCGTCGATCTGGTGCGCCTCACCGACGCAGCGGAACTGCGGACTCTCTTCGAGCGCCTGCCTGAGGTGGGAAGCATGAGTTGCAGCGCTCAGTACGACGAGCGAGCCCAGTTCGGTATCGACCCTTTCGTCAACCTGGGTCTGGGAGAGAAGCTGCGCGATTTCGGCGAGCGTCAGTGTGCGGCCGAACTCGAAAAGCGCGTGGATACCGAGTTGAAGCTGCGCAAACTGCGAAACCGCCTGCTCGACAAGCGCGCGAGTTTCGACGGGACTTCTCCCTGGTGGCGTTTCTGGGTGCGGATTGCCGACGAGCAGGACCGCAAACTCGCCGAGGGTTGGATCGAGGAGATTGCGGAACTGGAACAGCGCACACTGCCCGAACTCCTGATGGTCTACGATCCCTGGCCCGATCATTTCGCGCACTTCGAGGGACCGTTTGCCGACGAGATCCTGGCCCCGTCGGGCGAACTCAATCGACTGGACTACTGGTTGGGTCGCTGGCAACGCGCCTACCAGAAGGCCGGTTTGCTCGAAAGGACGGTATTCGGTCTGTCCGGGGACCACGGCCTGTCGCCCGTGTTCCATCTCCTGAATCCAGAGGTCGAAATCTTCGACGCATTGCGCGAGCGGGGTCTGGATTTCCGGGTCGTGAAGATTTCGTCGGATGAAGGCGAGGGACCCAAGCTCACCAATCCATTTCGTCCACCGAGCATGAAGGGCATCGACGTGGTCATCGCCTCGACTGCGGGTGGCAACTATATGTTCGATCTCTTTGTCGATCAGGACGCGGGCTTCGCGCGCCAACCGTTGGCTTCGGAACTGCGCGCGATCCGGCCACTGTCACAGCCCGACGCCGCGCCCATTGACTTGCTGGAAGAGATTGTCACGCGCCTGTCCGACTCGTTGGAGTACCTCGCCGTGCGCGAGACAGCCAATTCGCCCGACGAGGGAAGGGTTCGCCTGATCGGCTGGCGGGATGGCGAGCGCGCTGAAGCGCTGATTCGACGCCGGGGGAATCGCCTGCACTTCAGCTTCGAGGGAGCGGACCTGCTCGACACGGATCGGCTTTCACCCTACGAGGTTTTCACGGACGACGATCTCCGCGATCACGCCGTCCTGCGCAAGCGCTGCCTCGGTGCCCTGGAAGACGATGTGAGCACCTGGTGTACCGAGGAGGCCTGGCGCCGGCTCTGTTCGTATACCCCGCGGCCCGATTCCGTGGTGCAACTCGGCCATTTATACGCCTCTGAGCGTGCGGGTACGATCAATCTCTTTCCGCGCGCGGGCATTGGCTATAACTCGTTCGTGCCTGGCCGCCACGCCGGGGAATCGTTTCACGAAAAGAACGCACTGGTCACTGTATGGGGGCCGCCACTTGCGTCGCGCAGGGCCGCTTCGCCGTTGCGCAGTGCCGTCAATGGTTCGGTGCCGATGGCGGTCTACCAGCATCTATCGGGGGAGCGTCCGCTTCGGGGCGACGACGGTTGGGGCTACACTCCGCTGCCCCATGACTGGTTCGATTAGGCTCCCTCGGAGCCCCATCAGATGTGATGCGATGCGGCCAGGTGTGGCGCACCCGACCCCGGACCTGCTCAGTCCTCGCGATCGCTGATCGTCTCGTACCAGTCGATCTCCGAGCGCCGGATCCAGCCCGGCATATCGGAGCCCTTCTTCATGCGCTCCAGCATCTTCGGAGTCAGCTGATTGTTCTTCGCCATGGCGCCGAAGACCGCGCCCGCGTTCATGTGGTCGAAGAAGTCGCGTTGCCAGCTCCACTTGAAGTCGCCCGCATAGCGGAACCAGGATCCGCCCGTGCCGGCGATCTCGTAGGGCTTGCCCTCGGGGTCCTTCTCGGGCGCGATCTGACGCCAGATGCCCAGGATCTCTCCCTTCTGGTCGTCGATCAGAGTGCGAACGTACGGGTAGGACCAGTGCTCCAGTCCCTCCATCTCGGAGCCAAACACCCAGTCCTGGATTTCCTGGCGATTGCGCGCTGCGAACTCCCAGCCCGAACCATTGTTCCAGGTGTACAGGGCGTCTTCGGTGTAGAAGGCGGACATCTTCGACCAGTCACCCGTGCGACCGGCTTCAGTATTTGCGGCGACCCAGCGCCGCGTCATCTCTTCCATTTCTTCGCGTGGGAAGGAATTCATCGTTTGGCCAACTAACTCTTCAGTACCCGCTCGACGAGTTTGCCCAACTCTTCAGAGCGGAAGGGTTTGTTCAAGGTGGCGCACACGCCCAGATTCTGGGCGGTCTCGAGAGGCTCCAGATCGAAGGCGCCGCCGCCTCCCGAGACTGCCACGATCTTGACGTCCGGAAACTCGGTGCGAAGTTCGAGGATGAGTTCCAGGCCCTCTTTGTCGGGCATGTAGATATCGGTGATCACGAGATCCGCCGGTTTCTCACGGTAGGCGACCGTCGCGTGCATTCCGTCGGAAACCTCGTGCACCTCGTGGCCCATAGTTTCGAGCATCCCGCGGATGACTCCACGGATCTGCGCATCATCGTCGACGACAAGGATTCGGGCCATTTACTCGTCTGGCATTCTACACCCATATGCGTGGACTACAACGACGAACCCTCCCCGCGCCCGATGCTCTCCTGAGCGGCTCTCAGGTCGCTATGCGAGAAGCGAAAACGCACCAGGGCAATTCCCGCAAACATGTAAAAGAGCGCCGGGAACCAGGAGTACATCCACACCATCCAGGTCTTGACGGTCTCGCTCTGCGGAACGCCCGGTTGGTAGCCGACGTGTTCTAGCACCTGTAGGGCGATGAACCCGGTGATCGCGTTTCCCAGTTTCGTAGCGAAAGCCCAGATCGCAAAGTACGAACCTTCGCGCCGGCGGCCCGTCTCCATTTCGTCCCAGTCAATCAGATCGGCGACCATCGAAGGTGGCAACGAGAGATAGTTCCCAAAAGCCATGCCACCGAGTACGAGGATTCCCGTGAAGTAGAAGATGCTGCCCTCGTCGAGCCAGAAGCAGGCCATGCTCGTGCAGGTGGCGATGGCGAGGGCCACTCCCCAGGTGTTGCGCTTGCCGAGCGATCCGGCCAGCCGGTTCCAGAACGGCAGCGAGACCACGCCACTTCCGAAGTACACCAGCAGGTAGTACGACCAGGTCGGCACCCACCCCGGCATCGCCGCAGACCACCAGTCGGGCGTTCCGATGATGTACACCGACATGTATATGACCAGCACTGCCGGGATCGCTCCCGCGATCGCAGCGCAGGTGAACGCGAGCAAGAGCGGGCGAAAATGCGGATTGCGCAGGGTCGCCAGCCAGCCTGCGTAGGGGTTCATGGGTTCGCGACCGTGGAACTCCGATCGTTCGCGGGTAGTCACTCCGCAACCGATCAAGAAGACCGTCGTGCTGAAGCCGAGAATCGCACCCATGAAGGAATAGCCCGCAGGTCCGCCGTAGGCGTTGATCAGGTATGCGGGCAGCACGGTGGCCGCGAGCAGGCCGGTGAGAGCCCAGCCTTCGCGCACCGCGATTACCTTGACCCGTTCCTCGTAGTCATCTGTCAGTTCGGCGCCCAGGCTGAAGTACGGGACGGCCCCGATGGTCCACATGAAGTAGGTCAGGATGTAGAAGCCGAGCATATAGGCCAGTAGATAGCCCTGGTGGTTGGCCGGGTCGTCGATGGCTGGCGGCGAGAACAGCATGTAGAACGACAGCCCCAGGGGAATTGCGGTCGCCAGGATATAGGGTCTGCGCCGACCGATGCGCGTGTGCGTGTGATCCGATAGGTAGCCCATGACCGGGTCGGTTACTGCGTCGAAACAGCGCGCGAGGAGCAGGGACCAGGAAACGAGCCCCGCCGAAAGTCCGACGTAATCGGTGTAGAAGAACTGCAGGTTCACAGCCACGACCAGGCCAATCAGGGCAAACGCGAAGTTGCCCGAGCCGTAGCCGAGAACCGAACCCATGGAAAGGCCGCTGCGCCGTGCACTCGGCTCCCGGTCCGAGCGTTCCTTCGTCGGGGTTTCTGTCTGGTCTTGCACTGTTCTCATTATGCATGGCCGGGCGCAACAGGTGTCGAATACCCCGGGAGGGAAACCGCTTTTCGCCGCGCCTGAACTCAACGGGAACCGCAGCCTTACCGATGAGACCCGCATATCGAAGAGGGGTCGACCGTTTGCCACACGAGACACGCGCGACGACGGCGGCGAAGATTCGCAGAATCAACTGGACAGTGACGGCCGGGAGCGTCATGGCCAGCATTCTGGTGCTCTTCTCTGGCGGATGCCGGAGCGGGGACTTCTTTTCGAAGTTGCCCCAGGGCGCCATGATCGGAGGGGATGCGGACGCCCTGGTTCGTGCCCTGTCACGCCTGGAACGACTCGAACTGGCGCCTCTGGGCCGGGACGCGCGCGAACTGCGCGAGCGCATCGCAGCGTGCAAGGCGTTCAGCGGTTCGTCTGCAGACGGCGAGATTGGCGCGTTGATGCGATCGATCCGCTGCGCTGAGGTCGAAGCCCTGCCTGAAGCCCTGAAGCAGATCCGGGGCGATGCCGACTTCGCCGTCTTGCTGCCGATTGGCGACGCCGGTCGTGTGGCGGGCGCTGCGCGTGTGGCTGCGGACGGGTCTCTGTCACTGGACGCGCGTTTCCAGCTCGACGCGAACTCGAACGCCGGAAAGCTCCTTTTGCCCGCTTCGGAGTTGCCCGGAGCGCCGACACTGAACGGCGACGACGTCCTCTTGCACGGTCGCTTCCGACCGGAGGGCGGTCTGAACATCGCCGCCCTGGTGCCGCAGGATTCCCAGGCGAGCGACCTGTTCCGCATGAAGAGTGAGCTCTTTGCGGGGGCTGTCCTCGACGGCACTCTGGAGTTCGCCGTCTACCTGCCCGAAGCCGGACGGCAGATTCCACCACTCGCGCTGAGTGTGGGCTTCCGTTTCAAGCGGGCTGCCATCGCCGCGATGGATCAATTCGTCTCAGATCTGCGCGAGACCTGGCCGGTAACGCCGGTACCGCTGACGCTTGGTGAACACTCGGGCGCCTGCCTCGACAATCTGAAGATCCTGCCGGAGTTCGCGCCCTGTTACGTCGCGACCGACGAGGCCCTGGTGATCGGCTGGGACAAAGCCAGTGTCTCCAGGTCTCTGTCGAAGACAAAGACGGCGGCTCTCGATGAGCGCGGCGGATTGTTCGTATTCCTGGAGCGTTTCTCGGCAGCCGACGAGATGCTTCGCGCCACACTGCCAAAGCCACCTGCGGCCTTCAAGTTCGATTACGCGTGGGATCGTCTGATCGCACGCACCTCCGTGCGCGAAGGCGAATATCGTCTGCAGATTGAACTCGAAGCAAAGGGCGACTCGTGAAGTCCCGCGCGATCTCGGCGACCCTTGCCGTCGTCTTGATGGTCGTCGCCGTTTCCCTGGGCGTGGTCTCTGCTCGCCGCGTCCAGCGGCAGGCGATGGTCGGCGAAATCTGCGATGCCACGCGCAATAGCGAGTGGGAGCTTGCGCTCTCGCTGGGTGACGATGCGGTGGATTCTGGTGAGGAAGGCCGGATTGCTGCCGAGTGCCTGTGCTGGGCATATGCGGCCCAGGATCGGCTCGACGAATGCGTGCAACTCGTGGAGAAGGTGCTCGCCGATCCCGCCGCGGACGACTGGGTGCCCGATGTGACGATTGCCCGCATGGTCGTTCGCCAGCGCGCGGAATCGGGCTTGTTCCAGGAAGCTGCGGAGTTGGCGCGTCGTGCGAACAAGGTTTACTCGCGCGACACCCAGCTGATCGAAGCCGAGATGATCAACCGCAGTATCTACGAAGACGAAATCGACGTGCTTGCGGATATGCGCACACGCCTGAGCGATGATCTGGAAACTTCGCTGGCTCTGCGTCTGGTGCTTTCGGCGGGTTACGAGCGCCGCAGCGATTGGGATGGTTCGCTCGAGGTCCTGGGCGAAGTGCCGCCACCCGAACCGGGCTCTGCTCAGACGGCCTGGTTCGAAGGGCGTGCGGGAGCTTTTGCCGGTTCCGAGCGACGCGAGGAGTTGAAGAAGACCTACGACTGGTGGCAGTCGATGGGCGGCAACTCAGCCGATATGGCCGCGCGCTACGCGATTCGCGTGAGCATGTTCGGTCTGTCCGATCCCGATTTCACGCGCATCGAGTTGCTGAAGAACGCGATGGACGACGAAGAGAAACTCGGCTCCGATGCTCTGAAACGCACGCTCTACGAGCGGTTGATCGGCCACTACCTGGTGGATGGCTACACTGCGGAGGCGCTGGAAGTCTACGATCGCGCGAAGGAAAAACTCGACAATGTGCTGATTTCGCGAGAGGAGATCCTGCGCAGTGCGGCTTCGTCCAGCCGCCTCTCGGATCTCGGCGCCGATCGCGCTCCCAACGCACTCGTGTTTCACACGCCTGAAGACGCGCCGCCGGGTCGCCTGCTGATCTCGCCCGCGATCGACGAAGAACCCGACACTGAATTTCACTCGCTACCCATCCGGCCCGGTCGCAGTCTGCGCGTCGAGCGCAAGTCTGCCATCCATCCGCAGCGTTGGGTCTATCGCGGTGAAACTGGCCAGACGCTGGCTTCGGGAACCGTGTGGCCCGATCGCAGGGAAACGAGAGTCGATATTCAGCCTCGGCCGCCCAAGGCGCCCGAAGAATTCGAGCCGCAACTCGCGCAGGGCGACGGTCGTCGGCGCGTGTTCGTGGTGATTCCCGACTGTGAAGACTGGCGCATCGTCCAGTACCTGCGCGCGCGCGGTGAGATGCCCGTGCACGACTTCATCTTGCGCAATGGCTATCGGGCGGTGCTCGAAAGCTCACCCGCGTTCACCGGTGCGGCCATGGAGAGCCTGGTCTGGCCCACGCGGGGCAAGCACGTCACGTTCCTGGGTCTGGCAAACAGGCTCGGCATGGAGATCGGCGGTCTCGCATCCGTGGGCAAGAACCCGTTCGCGTTCTTGCAGAAGGTGCTTCCAGAGGGTGAGAACCTTTTCGAACGAGTCGGAGCGGGGCCGCACGTGACTGCGAACCTCTTGTTCTCGCACGGCTACATCGATGCCGGTGAACACGCCGAACTCATCGGGCCCTCGAGCAAGCGTCGACCGGCGGGCCAGTTGCTGGCGATGCGGCCCTTGAACAATCGAGAAAAGAACGGGCTGCCGGAGATCTTCAAGCATCACCGCGCGTATCGATCCGAAGTCGAGAAGATGGCGGCCGAGTTCGACTCCGCGACCAATCTCGCGCGTTCGGGTGAAGTCGATCTATTGCTGATTCGCATCGAGCCGCTGGATATTCTGACTCATACCTTCTTTACCGAGATGCTGCGCTCCGAGCAGGATGACGGTGCACATACTTTGCTCTGGGCCTATCGCTATCTCGATCGTCGCATCGGCGAAGTCTGGCAGGAACTCGACGCCGACGACGTGCTGGTCGTGATGTCGGATCACGGGATTCGCACTGCGCTCGAGCACGACGAGGCCGCAATCTTTACGGCGATCGGCGGCGGGATCGAGCACGGTCGTGCGCCGGGTCAACCCCATCTGCGCGGGATCCCGCAAACCCTGGCCGCACTACTCGGAGTGCAGACCAGCTGGCCGAAGACGATTGTGGCGGACTGGCCTGAGGCTCCGACCCGGGCCCACGCGCAGATCGATTCGGTTCAGGTGCCACCGGCCAGCCCCTCCGGGAACTGATTGTCGGCCGGGGCTTGTAACGGATCGCGCCCGAGTTCCGCGTCCGCCTAATCGCCGTACCCCAGACGTTCGAACTGATCGGAAGGAGCTTCGATTTCGCGCAGTGCCGTGCGAAGCTGTTCGGCCGCGCGATCTTCCTTCTGCGTTCCAGCGAGGTCGCGCTCTTCGTGCGGATCCTCGGCAAGATCGAAGAGCAGGTTTCCGGCAAACGAGCCGTAGCCCCAGAACGGCAAGACGTCTCCATCGAAGAACGGCTGGCGGATCACGGGCACGTTCGATCCGGGCATGCGATCGAGTACTGCACGTTCGTCGGGTAGGGGCAATTTCAGATCCGGCAGTCGGTGTACCGGCATCGTGGACCAGCGATTCGACCACATGGAAAGCGGTTCGTTCTTGCCCACGGGGCCGCGCACGTACTTGGTCTGAGCGTCGATCAGGTGGACTTCGCGACCCCAATAACCACTGAGTGCGTATTCGCGAATCTGGGAAGCTTCGCCCCGCAACAGCGGGAGCATCGATTGCCCGTGGGTGCGATGCGACGATTCAGCGCCGAAGATGTCGAGCACCGTCGCGTGGATGTCGACGTTCGTGGTCAGCGCGTCACAGGTACCGGGCTCGACACCGGGCATCGAGATCATCAGGGGCGTGTGCCCCAGGGTTTCGTAGACCGGTACTCCCGGTTTCCCCCAACAGTCCTTTTCGCCCAGATAGTGGCCGTGATCCGAGCACAGGATCAGCGCCGTGTCCTGCCACAGGTCTTGCCGGTCCATGACATCGAGGATGCGACCCAGCCAGTGATCGATCATGGTCAGCTTCCCGCCATAGCTGGCGCGTACCTGATGGGCTTCGCGCTCGCTGAGGATGCCGTCCGCGAAACCGGCCTTCGTATACGGCGGCCAGATCAGATGTGGACCTTCCCAGGAGTCGTCGTACATCGAGGCGTAGGGTTCGGGCGTGTCGAAGGGTTCGTGAGGGTCGAACTCGTCGACGAATAGGAAGAAGCGCTCGTGGTGGGACGCGTGATCTTCGAGCCAGGCCGCGGCACCCGCGAGCGTGCGCGGACCGGGAAAGTCGCTCTCGTCGCGGAAATACCCCCGCGAATCGTCGTAGGCGGTGTGTCCCCGACCGAAATCCGGCGCGCCCACCCAGCTGGGGTCGGGCCGTGTCTTCCACGGATCGGATTCGTGACCCCGCTGGTAATCCCAGGCGGTGAAGTCGCAGTGGTAGTTTTCTCCCCCGACCTCGAACAGGTGCGGGTGATCACTTGCGAGCATGGTCGTGACGCCGGATCGGCGCAGAGGAACGGTCAGCGCTTCCTCCCAGATTTCGATCGATCCCCAGGGGCGCCACAGAAAGTCCAGCACACCGCACAGAATGTCGTGGCGGGCAGGCATACAGGGCAGGGAGCCGACGTAATGGCGCAAGAATCGCGTCGAGCGCTTTGCGAGTCGGTCGAGGTTGGGTGTGTCGAACTCGCGGCTGCCGTAGGCGCCGAGAAGGTGGCGATTCA
This sequence comes from bacterium, assembly GCA_024226335.1. NCBI lineage: Bacteria > bacterium. The sequence goes on along the minus strand of JAAELY010000172.1, from coordinate 20,360 downwards.
GGCTGTCGAGTAGCACGATGACGGTGTTCTTCGGCGATCCGGTGGCTTCCATATCTGTATTGTACAATCGCCGCGCTCACAGAGGAAAAGGTGCGGATGAATTCCAGGGTCGGATCTGGTGTGACACTCGCACTTCTGGTGCTGATCTCGCCGATTTCCCAGGCTGGCGAGGCTTCGTTCGAGCGCACCGAGGTTCGCGAAGCCTGTGCCGCGTACGATCCGCAGCGCAGGCCTTTGTTCGGAGATCTGCACGTTCACACCGCGATTTCGCTCGACGCGGGAACTCAGGGCACGATCAAGCGTCCAGCCGACGCCTATCGCTTCGCACGCGGCGACAAGCTCGAGATCCAGCCCTACGACGAGAACGGTCGCGGATTGCGCCAGTTGAAGCTCGCCCGGCCGCTCGATTTCGCGTCGATTACCGATCACTCCGAGCTCTTCGGAGAAGTCCACGTCTGTACTTCGAAGGAACACCCTGAATACGGCTCGTGGACGTGCTGGGTGTACCGCGAGTGGCCGCGGGTCGCCTTTTTTCTGATGAACACCCGTTCGAGCACCGGAGATGCGGAAGACCGACCCACGCGTTTCGGTTTCTGCGGTCCGGATGGAGAAGTCTGTGTCGAAGCCGCGCGCACGCCCTGGAAGGAGATCCAGGATGCGGCCGAAGCCGCTTATGATCGCTCTTCGAGTTGCGAGTTCACGTCCTTTGTCGCTTACGAGTGGACCGGCGCAGCGGGCCTCGGAAACAATATGCACCGCAACGTCATCTTCCGAAATCAGAACGTGCCCGATCTGCCAGTCAGCTTCATCGAGGCGCCACATCCGGAACTGTTCTGGGACCAGTTACGCCAGGCTTGCATCTCGGGCACACCCGGGTGTGAGGTGCTGGTGATCCCGCATAACTCGAATCTGGGTGGTGGGCAGATGTTTTCGACCGAGCGGCTTGGCGGTGGCGCGATCAGCGTGAACGAGGCGAAGTCGCGGGCGGAGTTTGAAGTGCTGGCCGAAGTCATGCAGCACAAGGGCGACTCGGAGTGTTTGCCCGGAGGGGACACCGAAGACGAACTCTGTGGATTCGAGAAGCTCAGCTACAGCAACTTCGCCGGACGCTTCGTGCCCTGGGAGAAGGAGGTGCCTTCGGCGCGCCAGTTCTTGCGGAATGCGCTGAAAGAGGGACTCCTACAGCAGGCGAAGCTCGGAGTGAATCCGTTCAAGTACGGATTCATCGCGAGTACCGATACGCATCTGGCTGCGCCGGGCGCGGCGGACGAGGACGCCAGCTTTGCCGGACACGGAGGCGCGGGAAGACCCGCACGAGGTTCGATCCCCGCCGGCTTGCCCGATTCCGCGGATTTCAATCCCGGGGGGCTGGCAGTGGTCTGGGCCGAAGAGAACTCGCGCGATGCGATCTTCGCGGGCCTGCAACGGCGAGAGACCTATGGAACGAGCGGAACGCGCCCCTTCGTGCGTTTCTTTGGCGGTTGGGACTACCCGGAGGATCTCTGCGACCGAGCTGATTTTGCGCGGATCGGTTACGCGCAGGGGGTGCCCATGGGTGGCGACCTGCCGATACCCGACGAGCGCCAGGCGGCGCGCGGTCCGCGTTTCGCACTCGCTGCACTGCGAGACCCGGGTTCATCCGGACGACCCGGAACACGGCTGGAACGCATCCAGATCATCAAGGGCTGGCTCGACGCCGGAGGAACGCCGCGCGAACGGGTCTATGACGTGGCGGGCCAGGGGCCCGACGGGCCCGGCGTCGATCTGAAGACCTGCCGCGTCGCAGTCGGTGGGGACGATGCCCTGTGCACCACGTGGTCGGATCCGGACTTTGACCCCTCGTCAGCTGCATTCTACTACGCGCGAGTGATCGAGAATCCCACCTGCCGCTGGACTACACATATCTGTAACGCCGGCGGTGTCGACTGTATGAGACCGGATACGATCAGCGACGGTTTCGAAGCCTGTTGCGATCCGTCCGTGCCAACAACCGTTCGAGAACGGGCCTGGACCTCACCGATCTGGTTCACGCCCGCCAAGCACGAGTGATCTGGCGCCTCGGGCAGTTCTTGTTGATCGGTGCGGTGCTCTTCGCCGGGAAGTCCTGGCTGGAGGCATCGCGTCCCGCCCCTGGGCCCGAACCCATCGAAATCAGCGCCATGCAGGAGATCGGGATTCGCGGTCAGTTCATGGTGAGAATGGGTCGCGAGCCGACCGAGGGTGAACTCGCCTATGAGATCTCCCGCGCCGTCGACGAAGAGGTGTTGTTTCGCGAGGCGATCGCTCTCGGAATGCAGCAGACCGATAGCGTTGTTCGGCAGCGTCTGGCGCGCAATCTGCGCTTCGTCGATGGCAATACCGAGAAATCCGACGACGAACTGGTACGCGAGGCATTTCGACTCGGACTCGACCGCAGCGATCCGATCGTTCGCAGGCGCTTGATACAGCGCATTCGGCTGGCCGTCGGCGACCGAGTGCGACGCGAGTCGATCCCCGAAGCAGAACTGCGCGAGGTCTACGATGAGCAGGCCGAGCGCTTTCGGGTACCGGCGCGCGTCTCCCTGGCTCATGTTTTCTTGAGCCGCGATCGTCGCCCCTCTTCGCTCAAAGTCACGGCCCGGGTCGTTTCCGAACGCCTTCGCGCACATCCGCTCTCCAACCGCGAAGCGATCGCGTTGGGGGATCCATTTCTGCAGGGGCACGAATTCACGTCACTCGGCGAACGCGAACTCGCGAATATCTTCGGTCCGGAGTTCGCCCGAGCCGCCTTTTCGCTTGCTAGCGACAACTGGTCGGAACCGCTGAACTCGGCCTACGGTCTGCATATCGTGCGCATCAGCGCTTTCGAACCGGAAGGGCCGCAGAGATTCGAGCTGGTCAAAGCGAAGATCTCCGCAGAGTTGCTCGCCGAACGCGAGCGGGTCGCACTTGGAACACTGCTACAGGAATTGAAGAAGGGTTACCGGATCGTGAGGCTGAAGCAGTGATCCGCGGACTCATGCTGTTGGCGGTGCTATTGCTGATTGCGCCGACGGTGCGTGCCCATCCGCTCGCACCGTCGCTACTCGAAGTCGTGGTGCGCGAAGACGGACGTGTGAAACTGCTCTTCAAGACGCCGGTCGTTCAACCGCGGGGAGCGCGGCTCGAGCCCGTGTACCCCGAGAGCTGCCGGGTCGAGGAATCGGGAAAAGTGTACCTGAGCGGGACGGCCGCGGTCGTCGAGTCACTGCTCGATTGCGGCGAGGCTTCGCTAGTGGGTGCGCGTTTCGGAGTTTCCGGACTGCGCGAGAGTGGTACCAACGCGATCGCACGCATCGATCTGGGCGATGGCCGGATTGCGCAAAGTGTTCTGCATGCGGGTCAGCCCAATCTACTCGTTTCTCCGCAGCCTTCCTGGATCGAGACCGCGTTCGCCTACCAGAGGCTCGGTTTCACGCATATCCTCCAGGGTCTGGATCACCTGCTCTTCGTGGCGGGACTCGTACTGCTTTCGGGTCTGGGTCGCCGCCTGTTGTTCACGATCACCGCATTCACGCTGGGGCACAGCGTGACCCTGTCTCTGGCTGCGCTCGGTTGGTTGCGTCTGCCCGCCGCTCCGATCGAGATCGCAATCGCGCTCAGCATTCTGTGGCTGGCCCTGGCGCTGGTTGAATCTGCGGACGATGACCGGCCCATGTGGCGTCATCCCGGCTGGATGGCGCTCGGCTTTGGCCTGCTACACGGCCTGGGTTTTGCGGGAGCGCTGCTCGAGACGGGCTTGCCCCAGGGCGATATTCCGCTGGCCCTCGCATCCTTCAACATCGGAATCGAGTTGGGCCAGTTGCTCTTCGTGAGCCTGCTGATCGCGCTGGCCGGGCTCTTCCGCCGGTTCGTACGGCGCTGGCCGCGCTGGGCGAACCTCGCCGCGGCCTACGCGGTCGGTGGCCTGGCGGCTTTCTGGCTCATCGAACGAATCGCGAACTCATTGTAGAATGACGTCATGAGTGCAGTCGGAAGTCTCGACCAACGCAGCCTGCTCAAGAAGGTTTCGATCTTTCGCGATGTCGCCGATGCCGAACTCGATCTCCTGCTCCAGATCACGACCACCAAGCGCCTCAAGCCCAAGGAAGTCCTGTTTCGGAAAGGCGATCCGGGCAAGCAGTTGTACGGGATCATGAGCGGGCGACTGCGCGTTTCGGCCGCGGGCGAGGACGGCAAGGAAGTGGTCTTCTGTTTTCTGGACGCCGGTGAAGTCGTGGGTGAGATCGCGCTACTCGATTCGAACCCACGCTCGGCGACCGTCGAGGCCGTCGACTCCTGTGAGCTATTGACGCTCCATCGCCGCGACCTGATTCCGTTCCTGGAAAAGCACCCTCGTGTCACGGTCAACCTGGCGGCCGTACTGGCCGGTCAGGTGCGCCGCTTGAGCGAATTGATGGAAGACACGCTGTTTCTCACCCTGCCGTCGCGACTCGCGAAGAAGCTGCTCTCGCTCGCCCAGTCCTATGGTCGCCCCGGCGAGAAGGGAACGCGCATCGAAATGCGTCTCCCGCAGGGCGAACTCGGTGAACTCGTCGGATCGAGCCGCGAAAGCGTCAACAAGCAACTGCGCAGTTGGTCGGAAGAGAGCATCGTGGAATTCGATCGCGGCTACGTGACCATCCTGGACCACGACCGGCTCGAGTCACTCGCCCACATGCTGCTCTGAACGCATTCAGCTCGGCTTGCAGGCGATGCAATCGATCTCGACGAGCGCGCCGAGCGCCAGCGCAGAGCAACCCACGGTGATACGAGCGGGAGGCTCGTCTCCGAAGAACTCCATGTAGGCCTTGTTCATTTCGGGAAAAACCGACATATCGGTCACGTAGATATTCATCTTCACCACGTCCTCGAAACTTGCGCCCGCACCTTTCAGGATTTCCCCGATGTTCTCGAGTGTTTGTCGCGTCTGCGGTCCCATGCCGCCGTCCGCAAGCTCGAAACCTCCTTCACTGGTGCCGAGCGTTCCGGAAACGAAGATGAGATCACCTGCGATGGTGGCGTGTGAGAACGCGGGTAATCGGCCGACCTTTTCGACGTTGATCTTCTTGTTCAATGGAATTCCCCCTCCTGGCTGCATCCCGAGAATTGTGGTCCGAAGAATGGGTCCGGCGTCTACCGGGGTTCTGAACCTCGCGAGAGGCACGCAGAGTGACTCTCGCAGTTGCTGGAGGTTCTCATTTCGAGCCTTCCGGCACCAGACCCATTCTTCGAACCACGATCAGGTTAACGCCGGTAGGGGCGTAGGGCGGGCAGTCGGGGGCGTTCCGGTTCGCTCGGGAAGTGGCGTTCGTAGCGCGCTCTCAGCCAGCGCACGGTGTTGCCGAGTGATGAGTGGAGGCGCCATTGCGTGAAGCGCAGCCTTTCCAGTTCTTCGGGGGAGCGCAGATGTCTGGAGAGGTCGTGAAGCAGGGCGCTGGATTCCGCTTCGCGAGAGGCACGGGCCAGGGTGCGCGCGAGTTCGAGGGTGCCGAGCAGATGCCTGGGCTCGATCTCGCGCAAGGCCTGTAGAAGATGGATGGCCTGGGGACGCAGTTTGCGGCCGCGGAAGTAGCGATAGCCCTCGAGCAGCGAGTCGACGGCTTCGTGACTTCTTCCTTCGTGTCGATGTAGCTTTGCGATCGCCAGCCAGACTTCGACACAACGCGGCATGCAGCGCACGGCGTCGCGATAGGTAGCGAGCGCACTCTCCGGTCGACCCTCCTTCAGGTAGGTGCGTCCGGCGATCCGATAGCTGATCCAGGCATCGAAATCCTGGCCGACCTCCGCGAGAAGTGGGGCGATGCGCGTGTGCAACTCCGCGTTGCCGGTTTCCAGTGCGATGACCCGGCGGTAGAGACGGATGGCCCGGCGCCTCTGGCGCCGGGCCTGCGCTCGTGCTGCGGCCTGCAGAATGCGCGTGCGGTCATATGGAGCGTCAAACGAAAGGAGTCCCAATACCGTCCGTCATCGGCTTCCGAGTAGAGCACTGGGTGACCCGAGTCACGGCAGCGAATCTCCGGTGTCGTTGTCGGGCATACTGTCGCGATGAGCTACACCAGTCTCAAAACAGGGATCGAGGATGGCGTCTTCACGATCACGCTCACGCGTGCGGCCGAGTACAACACGATCACGCCCGATCTGCGCGATGAACTCGCGGTGGCCATCGATGAGGGCGATGCGCACTCAGAGGCACACGTGATTCTGTTGCGAGCCGAAGGGAAGGCCTTCTGTGCCGGGTACGGACTCGACTGGTCCACTCGAGCGCAGTCCGAAGAAGGTGGCCAGGTGAAAAAGCGCGCATGGGACTCGGTGAGCGATATGCGCATGATCGGCCGCTTCGTCGATACGTATATGAAGCTGTGGTACGCCAGCAAGCCGACGATCGCGGCCGTGCAGGGTTGGTGTATCGGTGGCGGAACCGACATGGTTCTGTGTGCGGACATGATCATCGCGGGAGAAGGTGCGAGTTTCGGCTATCCGCCTTCACGCGTCTGGGGCACACCCACGACGGCGATGTGGGTATATCGAATGGGGCTCGAGCGAGCGAAGCGCTATCTGCTGACCGGAGATGAGATTCGCGCGGACGAGGCTGCGCAAATCGGACTGATTCTGGAAGCCGTACCCGATGATTCCCTGCAGGAACACGCGCTGGCCTTTGCCAAGCGAATGGCGCAGGTTCCGACCAACCAGCTCGTGATGTTGAAGCTGCTCTGCAATCAGACGGCCGAGAACATGGGTCTGGCTTCGAGCCGCCAGCTCGGAGCGCTCTTCGACGGGGTCGCGAGACACACTCAGGAAGGTCTGGATTTTGTCTCGCGCGCACAGGACGTCGGTTTCCGAAATGCGGTGCGGGAGCGCGATGATCCATTCGGCGACTACGGAAGTCGCCCGAAGAAGGAGTCCGAATGATGAGCAACGTTCGCTACGAGACCGAGGAGCAGACGGCGATCATCACGGTCGATCGTCCCAAGGTGCGAAACTGTGTGGACGGTCCGACAGCTGTCGAATTGGCCGCCGTATTTCGGCGCTTCGACTCGGACGACGCGCTCTCCGTTGCGATCCTGACCGGTGCAGACGGTTGTTTCTGTGCCGGAGCGGATCTCAAGGGCGTATCCGAGGGCAGGGGGAACCGCGTACAGGAAGACGGCGACGGACCGATGGGTCCGACCCGTTTCCTGTTGAGCAAGCCGGTAATCGCGGCCGTCGAAGGCTACGCCGTGGCCGGCGGACTCGAACTGGCGATGTGGTGTGATATGCGCGTTGCCGCCGCCGACGCGGTCTTCGGTGTCTTCTGCCGCCGCTGGGGAGTCCCTCTGGTCGACGGCGGTACGATCCGTCTGACGCGCGCGCTGGGTCACAGTCACGCCCTGGACATGATCCTGACGGGCCGCGGTGTTTCGGGAGAAGAAGCCCGGCTCATGGGTCTGGCGAACCGCCTCGTCGAGCCGGGACAAGCACTGGGCGAGGCGAAGAAGCTCGCAAAGCAACTCGCCGACTTTCCCCAGCTTTGCCTGCGCGGGGATCGCATGTCCTCGTACAAGCAGTGGAATCTGCCGCTCGATGAATCGCTGCTCGAAGAGACGCGCATCGGGCTCGAAGTGATCCGATCCGGAGAAACCCTCGACGGCGCGCGTCGCTTTGCGGAAGGCGCCGGGCGTCACGGAGAGTTTTCGGACTGAGCGTCGCCAGCCATCGTCTACAATGCAGGTATGAGTGAAATCCACGCGCTGGACCTGATCGAAGTCAGTCGGCGATTGCGCAAGCGCGAGTTGTCAGCCGTCGAAGTAACGCGCGCGATGCTCGCGCGCGTGGAAGCGCTCGATCCCGAGTTGCACGCTTTTGCCGAATTTCTGCCCGAAGCCGCTCTCGAAGCGGCCGAGCGAGCAGAGCGGGAGTACGAGCGCGGCGAGATTCGCGGCCCGCTGCACGGCGTTCCCATCGCGGTCAAGGATCTGTGCGCAATGAAAGGTGTGCGCACCGCGGCCGGAACCAAGGTCATGCGCGATCGCGTCCCCGATCACACCGCGACTCTGGTCGAACGACTGCAGGCGGCGGGCGCTGTGATTCTGGGCAAACTCCAACTCACGGAAGGGGCCTACGGCTGGCACCACCCCGAAATCCAGCTTCCGGTCAATCCGTGGAGCGCGGAGCACTGGACGGGAGTGTCATCCAGCGGCTCGGGGGTGGCCACAGCGGCTGGGCTCTGCTTCGGTTCCCTGGGGTCTGACACCGGTGGATCGATTCGCTTTCCATCGGCGTGCTGCGGTCTGGTCGGGATCAAGCCGACCTACGGTCGCGTGAGTCGCGACGGAGTCTTTCCCCTGGCCCACTCGCTCGATCACATCGGTCCGATGACGCGTTCGGTGGCGGACGCGGCGGCGATGCTCGGCGTGATCGCCGGGTACGATCCGCGAGATCCCACGAGCCTGCGCGCAGACGTTCCGGACTATGTCGCCGAATTGGAGGGCGATCTTCGAGGCGTGCGCATTGGAGTGGATCGCTCTTATGTGTGCGATCGCGTGGACCCGCTCTCGAGTGGGGCGGCCCTGGCGGCTCTGGATCGCTTTCGCGAACTGGGGGCGGAAGTTCGAGAAGTCGAGCTTCCAGCGCTGGAAGCGTTGATCGCGGGCTGGGCGATCACGACGTCGGTCGAGGTCGCGATGGCCCACGCAGAGACCTTCCCGAGTCGGGCCGAGGACTACGGTCCGCAGCTGCGACAACTGCTCGAACTGGGACAGACGGTCTCGGGCGCCGACTACGCCCGCGTCGAGGTCGAACGTGCGAGTTTCAAGGGACGGCTCGAAGGTCTGTGGGAGCGCGTCGATCTCTTGATTGCGCCCGCGATGCCGATGCCGCCACCGACTGTGCCCGACAGCACGGCGGGAGTCGACGATCCGAATCTCGCACCGCTGCTGATCTTCACCGCGCCGTTTGACTATTCTGGTAGTCCCACGATCTCGTTACCGGGAGGCTTCAGCGAGGCCGGTCTTCCGCTCGGCTTCCAGCTGATCGGACCGCATCTTTCCGAGGCGCTGTTGTGTCGGGCCGGACACGCCTATCAACAGGTGACTGACTGGCATCGTCGACGTCCTCCGGGGTTCTGATCGCCGCTGCAACGCGTTTAGAAGATCTGGAACCAGCGCTTGGATTCGAGACGCTCGCGGCACTCTCCGAGCTGCCGATCGTAGCGGGCTGCACGGGCCGCGACTTTCTTGGAAACGCTGAGCAGCCACTTCTTGCTCTTGTGCGTACCGCGTAGATAGCCGCCGGGTCCTTCGTGGTAGGCGATGTACAGGTGCCTGGCGTCGCCCTTGGAGACAAAAGTGCGCTTGGAGAGCTTGTCGCCGTACCAGCCGATGAAATCCGTCACGTCTCCGAAGTCGTCGCGATCCGCGCCGCGGTTCCCGCTACTGCGGATGTAGTTGCTCCAGGTCGTGTCGATCACCTGGCCGTAGCCATAGGCCGTGGAGGGGCGAACGCCGGGGAACACCCACAGAAAGCGCGAGCGCGCGGGCCTTGCCCGGGCGCGGAAGCTCGATTCCTGGTGGATGATTGCCATCTGGGTGGCTTCGGGAATGCCCCAGCGCCGGGTCGAGTCCCTGGCGTCTCGATACCAGGCGCGGTGCTGGGAGAAAACGGCGCAGAGATCGTCTGGTTGGGCCGGTGGTGGCGTTACGCACCCCTGGAGCAGTCCGATTCCCCACAGAGCGGCTCCCAGAAGCAAAAAGCTCAGTAGACGGGCGGGTCGCGGTACAATGCGGCGACCTTTGAATCGACGAACGGAGGACCTCATGAAGAACAACTTAGGCCTCTTTCTCGCGAAGCGCGCACAACTCTGCCCCGGGATCGAAGCGGTGGTCGAAGTCGAGCGCGGGCGTCGCTTTACCTACGCGGAATTGAACATCCGGACCAATCGCGCGGCCCACGCTCTACTGGAGCGAGGCGTGAAAAAGGGCGATCGAGTCGCGCTGCTGATGATGAACGGCGTCGAGTACCTCGAGTCCTATTTCGCAGCGGCCAAGATCGGCGCGGTCATGGTTCCGCTGAACTGGCGCCTGGTTCCCGATGAGCTGGAGTTCATCATCAACGATTCGGGTTCAACCGTTCTGATCTTCGACGATGCCTTCGAGTCCGCCGTGCTGGAACTGCAGGGCCGAAAGACCACGGTCAAACACTGGTTGAGCGCGGGCGAAGGCGCACCGGGAACGGGTATCGAAAGCTACGACGCAGCAGTGGATGCCGCGTCCGAGGAAGAACCCGAGATCACGGCCAGCGACGACGATCTGCTCTTCATCATGTACACCTCGGGCACCACCGGCCTGCCCAAGGGCGTCGTGCAGACGCACAGTACGACGATCTGGGCTTCGATCACCGTGAACATGACGGCGGACATGCGCTATCGCGATCGCTATCTGCAGGTCATGCCGCTGTTTCATGTCGGCGCGCTCACACCGGCGACTGGCGTCATCCATCGCGGCGGTACCCTGGTGGTCATGCGCGCGTTTGATCCCAACGCGATCTTCGATGTGATCGCGAACGAGCGGATCACGACCGGTCTCGCGGTTCCCGCCATGCTCCAGGCCATGTGGGCTTCAAAGAAGCGCGAGGGCGCGGATCTCAGCAGCATCCGCTGGATCATGAGCGGTGCGGCTCCCGTGCCTGTCTCGCTGATCGAGAAATACGCGGAAATCAACATCGAGATCCAGCAGGTCTACGGTCTGACCGAGACCTGTGGCCCCGCCTGTCTCATCAGTCCGGAAGAGGCTCTCGCGAAGGCGGGTTCGACCGGGCCGGCCTTTCTGCACACCGATGTGCGCGTGGTGAGCGACGCGGGCCAGGATGTGGGACCCGGCGAGATTGGCGAGGTGATCATCCGAGGTCCGCACATCATGACCGAGTACTGGAACCGCCCGGAGGCCACCGCCGAAACGATCCGCGACGGCTGGTTGTATTCCGGGGATCTGGCGACGGTCGACAAAGAGGGCTTCGTCTACATCCAGGATCGCAAGAAGGACATGATCATTTCGGGAGGCGAGAACGTCTATCCCGCCGAGATCGAAAACCTCCTGTCCGGTCACCCGAAGATCAAGGATGTAGCGGTGATCGGTCAGCCTTCGGAGCGCTGGGGCGAGTCGCCACTGGCAATCGTGGTTCCCGCCGACGGTGAATTCCCGGAAGCGCAAGACGTACTCGACTACTGCAACGGCAAGCTCGCCAAGTTCAAGATGCCGCGGGGTGTCGAGTTCGTCGAAGAGATTCAGCGCAACCCGAGTGGCAAGATCCTGAAGCGCATTCTCAGGGACGCATTTCCGGGCCCGGCCGCGGAATAGCATGGAGATCGATCCGCAGTCCGTCGAACACGCCCTGCGAACCACGCGATCGGTGCGCCGACGACTCGATTTCGATCGCCCCATCGACCCCGAAGTGCTCGAAGCCTGCATCGACACGGCGACGCAGGCGCCGACGGGTGTCGACCAGGAGAGTTGGCGTTTTCTGATCGTCACGGATGCGGAAAAGAAACTCGCACTTGCCGAGCTTTACCGGCGGGCCCTCGCCCGTTACCGCACCGCCCTCGAACAAGCGGGGCCGGCCGATCCTGGAAGCGAACGTCCCGCGCCGCGACCGGCTCAAGAGGCGCTGGCCAAACGCCTGCACGAGGTTCCCGCACTGGTCCTGGTGTGCGCGGAAGGTCGTCCGCACCCCGACGATGTGGCTCTACAGGTCGCGTTTTACGGCTCGATCCTGCCGGCCGCCTGGTCGTTGATGGTTGCCCTGCGCGCCCGCGGTCTTGGTTCCACCTGGACGACTCTGCATCTCCTGCACGAACGAGAGGCGGCGGGGGTGCTCGGGATTCCCGAGAATGTGACCCAGACCGTATTGCTTCCGGTTGCCTACACACTCGACGCCGTCCTCAAGCCCGCGAACCGCAAGCCAGCACAAGAGGTCACGTACTGGAACTCGTGGGGGACTCGGCGCCCGTCGACGGACGAGACGATCTAGCAGGATGCGCAGTATTCAGGCCTGCGCGAGTTTCGTCAGCAGGTCTACGAGCAACCCGGGCTGCGACATAAACGGCGAATGCGAGGTCTCCCATTCGACGATGTTCGTGGCCCGCTTCGCGAGCCGGCGCTGGAACGAAGCGTCGAGTGCGCGGTCCTGTGTGCAGACGACGTAGGTCGAGTTGATGTCGCACCACGCAGGTCTGGCCGATTCTCCTTCCGGCGCCGTGAAGAACACGGGTCGCAGTCGATCGATTGCGGACTGAGCATCTTCCGGAGAGCAGTCTTCGTAGAATGCCGGTAACGCGGCTTCGGGGGTGATGGTGGTCGAACCGTCGTCGTTGAACGACATTCCCCCGACCAGGGGAGTTGGAGGAGCCGTGGCCATCAAACTCGCGAGAGTCTCGTCCTCGTTCTGCATGAATGCGGCCAGATAGACGAGATGCGAAACATCGAGCCCAGATGCGGCTTCGGTGATGACAGCGCCGCCGTAGGAGTGGCCCAGGACGACCGCGCCCGGGCGCGTCTCGATCGCCTGCCGCGCCGCCTCCACGTCATTGGCAGACGAAGTGAAAGGCAGGTCGATGGCCGCAACGGCGAGTTCGCGTTCTCGTAGACGCGGAACCACGTGATCCCAGCACCAGGCGCCATGCCACGCTCCGTGAACCAGAATGATCGGTCGACTCATTTCGGGTACGCCTGGTTCAGTTCGACGATATTGCCGGCCGGGTCTCTCAGGAAGCACTGCCGTGCGATCGGCGGGATCTCGTTGATCGGACTCACGTCGATGCCGCGTCCAATCAGTTCTTCGCGAGCGCCGTCGATGTCTTCGACGCGAAGCGCGAAGTGCTGTCCCTGCGGGGCCTGGTGATCATCGACCTGCAGCAAGTGCACTTCCTGCGGGCCACACTGCAACCAGGTTCCCGGGAAGCCGAAATCCGGCCGCGAGATTTCCTTCATACCCAGGACGTCTACGTAGAACTCGGCGACCTTCTGGGTGTCGTCGACATTGAGCGATACGTGATGAACTCCGGCGTGCTTCACGGCCTGTCCTCCCTTGGATGGGCAGATTGTACGCCCACAGAAGTGCTTGCGGCTACTCGGCAACCGGCCACTTCGCTGGCGACTACTGGACGGACGCGTACTCCGCGAGAGCTTCGGCGAGTGGGACTTCCTGGACTCCGGGTTCCTTGGCGACGGCCTCGAGCCATTCCGGACGCTCGCGCGCGCACACGCTGATCGGTCGGTCGAGATCCGACAGACTGGTGGCCTGACGCACGAAGCTGGAGGCGTAGTCCGGCGGCCGGATGTCTCCCGCCAGTTCCACGATTGCATAGGGATCGGGCGGCGAGACCGCATGCGGATCTGCGACCGGCACCAGTGGAGTCCCGGGACGGGCACTGCCACCGGCGAGTCCCGGTCCGTCGCCCAGAATGATCCCCTTCACGAGTTTGGGCCGGGCGCCCAGCGTGAGTAGCGCGACGTACCCGCCGAGTCCCCGCCCGGCGATCGTCGCGGTTTCGAGATGGGCGAGTGCGATGTCGACATCGCCCATCAGAAGTTCGCAGGTGTACCCGCCGCCCACCGGAATCGTCGACTGACCGTGTCCGGTGAAGTCCAGAGCGTGTACCGGTCCGGGCCAGTCCTCGTACTCTTCCGGAAGGTGCTCGGGCGAGCGCTCGGCCAGTCCGTGTAGCAGGAGTAGAGATCGTCCGTGGCCCGCGCGGATTTCGTGTAGCGCGAGGCGGATCTTCGAATGCGCCAGGTAGTGGATCAAGTCAGGAACTCCAGACACAGGTCCGCGACGCGCCGCGGGTGTTCGATGTGCACGAAGTGCCCCGAGTCTTCGAACGCCACCAGTTTTGCGTCCGGTGGAAGATAGGGTTCGACTTCGGAGGGTTTCGTGCCCCAGCCCATTTCCTCTTTCTGCTCGCCGAGAATTCCGAGCAGCGGTACCGGAAAGCCGGGCAGGCGCTTCAGATACCAGTCGGGTCGCCAGGGTCCGAAGCCTCCGAAGCGCATGACGGGATCGATTTTCCAGCGCCAGCCGTCAGCGTCTTTGCGCGCGCCGATCGGGACCAGATAACGCAACCACTCGTGTGTGAGCCGGGGGTTCATTCGGCCTCGACGCTTGGCCAACTCGTCGATCGTGCCCGGCTTCCGTTTCAGTTCCGAAGATACGCGTCGATGATCCAACCAGGCGGAAAGCTCGCTGTCGCGCAGGCGCGTGCGTTCGTGGTCGGCCACGTCGGGCGCGTTCCACTTCGAAGGCATGCCATCGATGTTGATGAAGCGGCTGACGCGATGCGGTCGCGCTTCGCAAAGCTGCATGAGCACGCCGCCTCCCTTGCTATGACCGATCATCGCAACGGGTTCGCGCGATATCGTGTCGAGTACCGCTAGCGCGTCGCGCTGATCCGCCTGCCAGGAGTACAGGGCCGCGTGATCGGAATCCCCGTGACCGCGGTGATCCCAGCACACGACGCGATAGCCCTCGTCCGCGAGCAGGGGCGCGAATCCGTCAAACGTGCCCGCGAAATCGAAGCCGCCGTGGGCCAGTAATATCGGCTTGCCGTCGGGTTCCCCCCATTCGTGCACGGCGAGGCGTGCGCCTTCGGGGCCGACGAAGTGCTGCCGGTCGGGACGGCGTGCGCCGGGATAGCGGACGGTTTCTTCCTCGCTCATCGTTCACTCCAAGTGTCCAGAAGGGTCACGCGATCGACCTCGCGTGTTTGTGGCTCCAGCGACCGGTCATCAACCAGCCCACCATCAACGCGGCATTCACGTAGGCGTATACCAGGTTCCCGATCCACATACCGCGCGCGCCCATGTCGCTGGCGGTGGCGAGATAGTAGCCGAGTGGCGCGCCGACCAGGAACGCGACGCTCACGGAGATGAGCATGGGCGAGTTCATGTCTCCGGCCGCTTGCAGTGCTCGAAACGAGGTGAAGTACAGCCCGGCTGTCAGCAGGATGGCACTCGAGAAGGTCAAGTACTCCGCGGCCAGCGCGGCGACTTCCGGGTCGCTGGTGAAGGCTCCGACGAGTTCGTGTCGAAACACGAAGTAGAACAAACCCAAGGGCCAGAGCACCGAGCACTGCACGCCGTAGGTTACCCAGATCGACCGCCAGGCGCGGGGCAGGTTGTTCGCACCCAGATTCTGACCCACCAGCGTCGCACAGGCGTTGGCGATCGGGAACGCGATCATGATCGGAACCATCTCGAGTCGCAGCCCGATCGTGAAGGCGGCCTGGACTTTCCCTCCGATCCGGCTCGCCAGCCACATGAAGAAGAAGATCATCGACGTACGGGCCAGCATGTGCAGCGCCGGTTGCCACGCTGAACGGACGATCCTGCGCAACACGGATAGGTCGGGTTTCAGATGTCGGGCTCGCAGGTGTACGCGACAGCGTCCACTGAACAGAGCCCAGCTGGCGACGAGCAGACCGCTGAATCCACCCAGTCCAGCTCCGAGGGCGATCCCCGCGATACCCATTTCCGGGAAACCGAAATGCCCAAAGGCCAGTGTGTACTCGCCGAGGATTCCCATGGGAGTGATGACGAAACTGATGAGCATGGGCGTGGTCGAGTCTCCGGCACCGTTGAGTACCGAACTGAACGACTGCACCATTATGGTGAAGGTGAGCGTCGCGAAGGTGATGCGCAGATAGGTGGTCGCGAGCGCCTGCACTTCGGGGTCGCGCATGACCAGTGCAACCAGCGGTTCGGCGAAAAGAAAACCGATGACCGCGGTGAACAGCGCCAGAAGGATTCCCAGCAGGAAAGTCTGGCCCGCCACGTGTTCGGCGCCTTCGATGCTGCCCGCACCCACGAAGCGCGCGATCAACATCTGCGCCGCAACCGACAGGCCAAACGACATCAGAAAGAAGAACTGGCGCAGCGTCTGGTTCGTCGCACCCGCCGCGGCCAGTGAAGCGTCGCCGAGTCGACCCAGGAAGCTCAGGTCTACCAGCTGAAACAGAGCTCCGCCCATCAGAGACATGAAGATCGCCGGGATCGAAAGAGCGGCGATCGAACCCAGAAGATTCGCCTGCGTGTGGTCGCGATTGCGCACACGCGACAGGAAGGAGTCGCGACCTGCGCCTGCAGCTGAATCTTCAGGCGAGCCAGGGCCAGGGAGGGGTTTTGGGGGTGCGTCCTGCACTGGAGGAGATTAGCCTTGAAATGAGGGATCAGCTTGCTCGACGCGGGATATCTGGTCTGCGGTGCTGCGCCTCCCAGTCTTCATCGCCGGGTGGATTGCCGCCTTGGCTTGGCCTCTGGCACCGAGAACTACCTGGGCACGACTGCCACCACCCTCACCGGGCCACCTGATCCACCGGCAATCTTCATCGGTAGTGCCATGACGAGAAAACCGACAGGCGGTAGTTTTTCGAGTCCGGTCAGGTTCTCGAGTCCGCCAACACCCAGCGCAGCTGTTATGCGATGCACCGTGAAGTCGTCGGACTTGCCGTAGTCAATGGAGGCCGTATCGATGCCGAGTAACGATACTTTTCGGCTCTCGACCAAGAACCGGGCGGACTCGGCACCGTAACCCGGGAATTGCAGCTTGCTGGCGTCCCCCGGGGTGTCATCGCCGAGGTATTTCTTGGCGTCCGGCCAGAATCTGCTCCAGCCGGACCGCAGTAGTACGATCGTGTTTGAAGCGATGCGTCCGTGCTTCTTCTCGAACGCTTCTACATCAGCAACGCTAAGTCGATAGTTTCGATCGTTCGCCGCCTTCTGGCTGATATCGATGACAACGCCCGGGGCGATCAGATTTTTCAACGGAATCTGATCTGTAGTCAGGCCGTCCGCGGCAAAATGAATCGGGGCATCGAGATGCGTGCCGCCGTGTTCTGGAGTGCAGACGGAGTTGGAGGAATAGAACCAGCCACCGTCTGTCGGGCCGTAGGCCAGTTGCTGTTTCTCGAAACGCGAGGGAGAGGTTGGCCAGTAGAGCGTGTCGTCGCCGTAGGAATGACTCAGGTCGATCAATTGGTGATCACCCAGTTCGAAGGCATGGGCCGGTATCCATACCAGCCAGAAGACGACAAACAATGCGCAGTTTTTCATGGTGAAATTCCTCGAGGTTCTTCTGCCTGACCCAGCATACAGGTCCCGCGCGATCCGCAGATTCGGGACACCAGGTCCACGGCCATGGCCAGACTGTCCAACGGTGTCGAGCCTGAGCGCTCGCGCGAAAGCTACAGCAGCCGGGGCTCTGTCCGAGGAGTTCATGCCACCTGACGGGAACCCCGGGTGGTCCTCGGGGGTGGGGGGGGCGTCGCCGTCGGGCTATCGTCTGGTTCTCTGGGGGTGAGAGATGGCGCAGTTTGAAAATCCGTTCAGCTCGGTGAAAGAAGTTCTCGGCCGTTCGGCGGCCGAGGGTGTTGTCGCCGTGCGCGGCTGGGTTCGGACGGCCCGCCACTCCAAAGGCGTGTCTTTTCTGGACGTGAGCGACGGATCGTGTTTCTCAGGCATACAGGCCGTACTCGATCCCGCGCTGCCGGACTACGACGCGGAGCTTCGCAAGCTGCGCACAGGCTGTTCCGTCGCCGTCGAGGGAACGCTCGCTGAATCTCCTGCCAAGGGCCAGGCCTTCGAGATCCAGGTGTCGCGGATCGAAGTCATCGGGCAGGTGGAGGATGACTATCCGTTGCAGAAGAAACGACACAGTTTCGAGTTCCTGCGCGAGATCGCGCATCTGCGCATGCGCACGAACACGATTGGTGCGGTGATGCGGGTTCGCAACTCCGCGGCTCGCGCGGTGCACCGCTTCTTTCAGGAGCGCGGCTTCATCTATTTGAATACGCCGATCATTACCACCTCGGACGCCGAGGGCGCGGGGGATCTTTTCCGCGTAACCACGCTCGATCCCTCGCGCGTGCCGCGAAAAGAATCCGGAGACGTCGATTACGGACAGGACTTCTTCGAACGCGAGGCCTATCTGACGGTTTCCGGCCAACTCGAAGCCGAGATCGGCGCTCTGGCGCTGAGCAATGTCTACACCTTCGGGCCGACGTTTCGCGCGGAGAACTCCAACACCAGTCGGCATCTTTCCGAGTTCTGGATGATCGAGCCGGAGATGGCTTTCTGCGATCTGCGCGGGGACGCCGATCTGGCCGAAGCCTTCTTGAAGGAGATCTTCCGTTCCGTGCTCGAGGACTGTCCCGACGACATGGAGTTCTTCAACGAGCGCATCGACAAGACCGTTCTCGAGACGCTGCGACACATCGTCGATAGCTCTTTCGAGCGTCTGACCTACACCGAGGCGATCGAAATCCTGGAACGCACCGGCCGGTCTTTCGAGTATCCTGTGAAGTGGGGCGTAAACCTGCAGAGCGAACACGAACGCTTCCTGGCGGAAGAGCACGTGGGTCGACCGGTGATCGTCACCGACTACCCCAAGAGCATCAAGGCGTTCTACATGTACCTGAACGACGATCAGAAGACTGTGCGGGCGATGGACGTGCTCGTACCGAAGGTCGGCGAGATCGTCGGAGGTTCACAGCGGGAGGATCGACTCGACGTATTGAAGTCGCGCCTGACCGAATGCGGTCTGCCGCACGAGCCCTACGACTGGTATCTGGATTTGCGCCGCTTCGGGTCGGTTCCCCACTCCGGTTTCGGACTGGGCTTCGAGCGCGTGATTCAGTTCGTAACCGGCATGGCCAACATCCGAGACGTGATTCCATTCCCCCGCGTCCCCGGTTCCGCAGAGTTCTAGGCGGCCGTGGGTCGAAGCCGCAAGCGACCCCAGCGAACATCGGGCGCGGAATCCGCACCGATCTGGAAACCAGTGCTCCTGGTCGCCTGTGCGCTGGGCCTGGCGGTTCTGTTGTGGAATCACGTCGAGGGCCTGAACGGTTCAGCGTACTGGTTCTGGTGGTGGCGAATGCTGCCCTCGTCGAGTGCCTATCCGGTCATGGCACTCTGCGCTCTACCTCTTGCGGCCGGGTTGTGGGTCTATCGCGAGGAGCGCTTGCGAATCGTTCTGGCGCTGGGGCTGGTCTCGCTGTCGACCGTGACCCTGCAGGTCGGCTCGCGCTGGCTCGAAGAGACGGGAACGTTTCAACGCACGAGCAATCTGGTGAACGACGCGAAGACCACCAGTTACTTCACCGACGCGACCGAACTACTCGGACAAGAGGAAGTGCTGGGCCGGTTCCACGAGCGTTCACCCGATTACAGTCTGCACAGCAGAACTCACCCGCCCGGTCCGATCCTCTATTACATGCCCTTCATCTGGGCGTTTGAAGATGTGAACCTGCGCGCGCTCACGGCCGCATTCTGTCTCGTGTTGCTCACGTCCGTTTCCGTTCCCGCGACCTACGTCATGGCGCGTGGCTTCGGCGCGACCGGACCTCCGGCGTTTTACGGCGCTTGCGTGGTGTCGCTGATGCCGAGCCTCCTCTTGTTTGCCCCCCTTTTCGATCCGGCGTACATCGGCATCACGGGCGTGATGCTGGGCGCATGGGCCAAGGCCCTGCGTAGCGATCGGGCTCGCTGGGCGCTTCTGGCCGGTGGCGCGATCGCCGTGGGGATCTTTTTCAGCTACGCGTTACTGACGCTCGGGGCCTTCATCGTCGCTTTGGCCGGGTTGCGCATCGCGGTCGAAGGCCCCGAGACGATTCGCCCGATCTTGTCTCAGGTCGGTCTCGCACTCGCCGCAATCGTCGTGCCGTACGCACTGCTGTGGCTCGTGACCGGTTTCGATCCGATCCAGACCTTCCTGGTCGCCGTCTCGACCCAGGCGGATCTTGCGGCCCGGCACAACCGTCCCTGGCCGACGACGATCCCCTCGGACCTGCAGGACTTCGCGCGCGGCGCGGCCTGGCTGCCGATTCTCTTGCTCGGTTTCTACGTCCTGGATCGCATCACTGCTCGCCAGAAACTCACGCGCCTGGCCTGGATCGTCGGCCTGTGCGTCCTCCAGGTCGCGATCGTTGCGGGCAGTGGTCTGCTGCGCGTCGAAACTGCCCGCGTGTGGGCGTTCCTCGTGCCGCTGGTTGCGTTCCCGGCCGGACTCGAGTTGGCGAACTGGAGTCCGAAGCAGCGCTGGCTCGCATTTGCGGCGCTGTGGCTCGTGCTCGCCGTCATGCACCAGACGATCGTCTTCCCGGTCGGTGCAATCCACCCGAGTGCCGCGCCATGAGCCCGGCCTCGGAACATCGAGTGTCCGGAGCTGCCTAGGGAACCTCTGCACAGTGAGGCTGCGGCTGCGCAGCGCGATGCATCCGCCTGCGCTGCGTCGCGCGACCCTCTGCAGATCTACGGATCTGCGATCGGATCACGCTTCTTGCTCAGGCGGCGACTCCCGCTTCTCGCTCGATTCCTCCCTGTGCAGAGATTCCCTAG
>JAAELY010000171.1 GCA_024226335.1 bacterium | reverse complement strand
TTCTGGAGAGGGCGAAGCCAGTCGTAGATTCGGGAAGAACGGCAATTCTCGACGCCAGCTTCGCCCGACGCGCGACCCGTTCGACTCTCCAGACCTGGGGTCGCAAGGAAGGCGTCGAGATCATCCTGGTGGAGATTGTCTGCCCTGAAGATGTCGTGCGTGAACGTCTCGAACGCCGTGCATCCAGCGGGAGCGGCGCCTCGGACGCCGGCCCCGAACTCCTGGAACGGAGTCTGAACCATCACGAAACGCCCGATGAATGGCCTCGACAGCGACACGTGCGGATTGACACGAATGACCCGGAATGGCGGGAAGAACTCCACTCCCTGGCGCGCTCATTTTCCCGGGCTTCTTCGCCCGATTCCTCAGTGTGACGAAGTGCCTCTAACGTGCCGTGAGGACACAGGAGGGCGGGCCACGGACGGCACAGAAGATGCAGTTTGATTGGTCAAGCCCGGAATAGCGCGGCACATAACAGGAGACATACCGTGGCCCGTATCCAGACGATCTTGGTTCCCAGTGATTTCTCGAAAGACGCCGAAGAAGCGCTCGAGTACGCGATCGATCTGGCCCAGGTGTTCAAGGCTCGCGTCCATCTTCTGCACGTCCACCACCCGATCGTCATGGCGCCGGCCTACGGCTATGGCATTCCTGCCGGGGTGATGACGGGCATCCGCGAGGCTGCGGAAGAGCGCATCGAACGGGAACGCGAAGAAGCTTCGAAACAAGGGATCGAGGTAACGGCCGAAGTATTCTCGGGTGCCCCATCCATCGGCATCGTCGAGGTAGCGCGCAAACTTCCAGCCGACCTGATCGTCATGGGAACCCGTGGCCTGACCGGACTGCGCCACGTCGTGCTCGGCAGCGTGACCGAACGGACCCTGAGACACGCTCCGTGTCCGGTTCTGACACTGAACTCGAAGTCGCGAGAAGAAGACAACGACTAGCAAGGATCCCGGCCCTCGAACCCTTCTCGTGGCGCGAGAAGGACGGACTGGAAGACCGGCCAGGGATATTTCGGGAATTCGTGTCGATCGGTCCCATTCGGGGGTCTTTCGGAGCGACTCACGGTCACATTCCGGGCGTCTACTCGGCGCAATTGCTCGCTTCCCCCGGCACGTTCCCTGCTTCTACCTGCCGCGCGGTCTAGAGCGATTGCAAGGAGTCAGTCAGTTGAGTCCGCCCATTGGTCGATTGCGTGAAGACGTGGAACACCTGAGGAGATTCAGGAGTGAGCTGAAGGCTGACATTCACCTGGGAACACTGGAAACGAAGGTGCAGTTCGAAGACGCCGAGACCCGCTGGCATCAGCTCGACGACCGATTGCGAAGCATCTCCGAAGAGTCGGGCGAATCACTGCACGACGTGGGAAAGGCCGCTCGCGCGCTGGTCGATGAAATCCACGACTCCTACCGGCAGATTCGGGGCAAGCTCTCGTCCTGATCGCAGCGGGCCAGGGAACCTCTGCACAGGGAGGCTGCGGCTGCGAAGCGCGATGCATCCGCCTGCGCTGCGTCGCGCGACCCTCTGCAGATCTACGGATCTGCGATCGGATCACGCTTCTTGCTCAGGCGGCGACTCCCGCTTCTCGCTCGA
>JAAELY010000170.1 GCA_024226335.1 bacterium | reverse complement strand
TGATCTTCATCGGCGCGGCCCTGGAAAAGGCTTTCCGCGCCTTCGACGCGGAGACCGGTGAAGAGATCTGGAACACGCGCCTGCCCTTCGGTCCACAGGCCACACCCATGACGTATTCCGCAGGCGGACGTCAGTTCGTGGTCATCGCGGCGATGGGCTATCAACGGGGCGGGGTCGAGGTCGGCGACCGGCTTCTGGCTTTCGCACTACCGGAGTCGCAGGCGCGCTGAAACAGAGATCGGATTCGGCTTCGCTGAGTCGGCTTCCCGAAACGAATCTTCCCTGAACTACTGTCCCTTGAAGCGGGGTGGCCGTTTCTCGCCAAACGCCCGTACCGCCTCTCGGTAGTCTTCGGTCATGGCTCCGCGCACCATGCGATCGGCCTCGAAGTCCATGCAGGTCTGTAGGTCTTCTTCCAATGCGCGGTTGAGATTTTGCTTCATCCAGCCCAGCGCGATCGGCGGTCCCGCCGCGATCTGCCGCGCGAGATCCGAGGACTCCTTCGCGAGATCCTCGTCGGGGACCACTCGATTGACGATCCCCAGGCGCTCGCACTCCTCGGCGGCAACCCGGCGGGCCGTGAAATAGATCTCGCGCGCCTTCGCGGTACCCACGAGCCGCGTAAGAAACCAGGTACCACCGTAGTCGCCACTCAGGCCCAACCTGGCGAACGAGGTCAGGATGAAGGCACTCTGCGCCGCGATGCGGATGTCACAGGCGAGCGCGAGCGAACAACCCGCCCCGGCCGCGGACCCGTTGAGCGCGCAGATGACCGGCTTCTTCATCGTGTGCAGTTTCTTCGGAACCTCGTGCTCCCAGCGAAGCTGGCGCTGGCGGTCTTCCATCGACGGGGGATTTCCGTCTCGGGCCATGACTTTCGTGTCGCCGCCAGAGCAGAACGCGCGACCGGCTCCGGTCAGGAGTAGCGCACCGACTTCATCGTCTTCTTCCAGGATCGGAAGCAGTCGATACAGCCCCTTCTTCAGATCCATCGAGAGTGCATTGAGCGCCTCGGGGCGGTTCAGGGTCACAAACGCAACCCGCTCTTCCACGTGGCAGAGCAGTTCGGCCGTCCCGGTATCGATCGTCTGCGCTGCCATCAGCGGCCCCGATATCTGGGCTCCCGCCCCTCGCTGCGCGCCGCCTTCATCTCCGCGTAATCCTCGGACGCGAATACGAGGGTTTGCGTGACCGACTCCTCCTGAAGCGAGAGTTGTACAGCCGGATTCACCATGCGCTTGAGCGTGCGTCGGAACATCTTCACGGAAAACGGCGAGTTCTTTGCTATGCCGTGGGCGATCTCGAGCGCGACGTCGTCCAACTGATCATCGGGCACGACGCGCGAAACCACACCGTGTCGCAGCGCTTCTTCGGCGTCCATCGGTCGCCCGGTCAAAGCCAGATCTGCTGCGAGCCCATGCCCGGCCATCTGAAACAGTCGGGCCGTGCCTCCGGAATCGGGAACCACTCCGTGGCGCAGTTCGGGGAGCATCATGCGCGCACTCTCACCTGCGATGCGCATATCACAGAGCAGCGCTCTTTCGAACGAACCGCCGATCGTCCAGCCCTTCAACGCGCAGACAATCGGTGCGGGCATGCTGAAGAACTGTTGTGTTCCGGCATGTCCGCGTTCGATGAAATCGAACTCCGTGATGTCCTCGGTGCGCACGCCTAGTTCGCTGGTGTCGCGACCGGAAGAGAAGGACTTTCCGTTGCCGCGCCAGACCACGGCCCGCAAGCCTTCGCGCTGGTGAAGCTCGGCCAGGCATTCCCAGAGCCGGGTATCCATGGCGTCGTTTGCGGCGTTGTGCTTGTTTGGCCGGTTGTTGCTCATGACTGCAACTGGACCGTCGTATTCCAGTGTGATCAGTTCGGCGCTCATGTCCCATCCTCCTGGGCGGACAGGCTATCATGGGGAAAGCGACCACACCCAGATCGTCTGAGAAACGCAGGAGAAACCATGGGGCTTTGCGAACCACCCGCACTTGGCGCAGCCGCGCTTCCCGCGGGAACCTACGACGGCCAGGTCGTCGTCGTCACTGGCGGCGGAACGGGCCTGGGCAAGGCGATCGCAGTCGAGTTCGCGAGACTGGGTGCGAAGATCGCGATTCTGAGCCGCAAGGAAGAGCATCGTGCGGCCGGTGTGGCCGCGGTCGAAGCGACCGGAGCAAGAGCGCTCGCGGTCGAGTGCGATATTCGCAATCCAGAGAACATCTCCGCGGCCTTCGATGCGCTGACCGAAGGCCTTGGCGCACCGGGTCATCTGATCAATAACGCCGCAGGCAATTTCCCCGTTCCCGCCGAAGACATGAGTCCAAATGCCTGGCGAACGGTGGTCGACATCGTGCTCAACGGCACCTTCAATTGCTCGCGCGAGTTGGGCCGGCGTTTGATCGCCGCCGACTCTCCCGGGAGCATCATCAACATCGGCGCGTCCTACGCTTGGACGGGCGGGCCCGGGTTTGCCCATTCCGCTGCAGCCAAGGCGGGGGTCAAGAACATGACCGAGTCGCTTGCCGTCGAGTGGGCGCCTTATGGAATTCGCGTGAATTGCCTCGTACCCGGGCTGTTCCCGCACGAGGACGAGGCGCAAGCCATCCGCTCCGTCCCCGAGCGGCGCAAGAACGACGCCGCGCGGAGTCCGGCGCAGCGAGTCGGCTATCCACACGAACTCGGCTGGGCCGCGACTTTCCTCTCTTCCCCTTACGCGTCCTACATCAGCGGGCACACGATGGTCGTCGACGGTGCCAACTGGCAACGCCGCGCCATGCTCATGCCGGAGTTCGTCCCGATCCGGGAGCAACTGGGCAAGGGTCCCTTCGAGGCCTGAGTGCGGTCGAGTGATCCCGAAGCGAAGAAATGGCGCGGAGGGACCGTTCACGCGCAAAAGCCATGCCTGGACCTCGGCCTGGTCCCCGACTGGCGCTGAAAAATGAAATGGGTGGCGTGCTAGTGTGGAGATCGCATGCCCGTCGACCTCGAAGAACTCATTTCCCCGGACCGAACGGCACTGGTCACGCAGGAATGCCAACGCGCAGTGATCGGCGATCTTTCCGCCCTGCCCGACCTCTCCGCTGCAGCCCGGGGAGGCATGATCGAGAACGTGGTGCGCCTGGTCGAAGCCGCACACCTCGTGGGAATTCCGGTGATCCACTGCGTGGCCGAACGTCGCGCCGATGGCCAGGGAGCCAATCACAACGCGCGCTTGTTCCAGTACATGGCGCGCGCAGAGAATCCGTTGATCCCGGGATCTGATGCGGCGGCCCTGGTACCGGAGATCCCGGTCGCAGACTCCGACCTGGTGCTCACCCGCCTGCACGGACTGTCTCCGTTTCACGGCACTGAACTCGACTTCGTACTGCGCAACCTGGGCGTGACTACGATCGTGGGCGTAGGCGTATCGGTGAACGTGGCCATCCAGAATCTGGCCTTCGACGCCGTCAACTCCTCGTACCAGATGGTCCTGCCCCGCGACGCCGTCGCTGGGTTCCCAAAGGAATACGTCGATGCGGTGTTCGAGCACACACTGGGAGCGATCTCAACGCTCGTATCTACCGATCAGATCCTGAAACAATGGCGAGACCCCGCGTGAGCCAGGAACCGAAACCCTCGGCGACGGTCGTGCTCCTGCGCGACTTCGAAACATCCCTGCAACTGCTGCTCCTGCAACGTAGCCCGCGCAACGGAAAGGATGGGCCCTGGGTCTTTCCCGGCGGCAAGGTCGATCCCGGCGATGCCGTGGGCTCGGGCGAAGATGCGCAACAGAACGCGCTACAGGCCGCGCGCAGGGAGACTCGCGAAGAAGCGGGAATCGACATCAACCCTGCGGACCTCACGACGATCTCCCGCTGGATCACTCCCGATATCTCGCCGAGACGCTTCGATACCTGGTTTTTCCTGGGACAGGTACGCGGCGACGAAGAAATTCTTGTCGATGGCGAAGAAATCTGCGCTCATCGCTGGCTCAGCCCCGAGGGAGCTTTGAGCGGACACGAAAGTGGCGAACTGAGTCTGGCACCGCCGACGTTCGTCACCGTGACGTGGCTGGCCGGTTACCGCAATGCGAGCAGCGCTTTCGCAGAACTCCACGAAGAGCCTGTCATCACCTTCCGACCGCGCATCTGCATGCGTCCGGGCGGAGCGATCATGCTCTACCCCGGCGACGCCGGTTACGAAGCCGAAGAGCCCGAAACACCGGGCCCGCGACATCGCCTCTGGGCGATGCCGAACTACCGCTACGAACGCAGCTGAAACTCAGAAGAGTTACGGCGCACCGTCGAGCAGTGACTTGAAGCCCGACGGATCGTGGCGCCCGAAACAGATCGTCTCCAGGGTTCCAATACCCACCCGATCCCCCATGCGGGCTCGGCAGATCTGGTGAACGTGAATGTGTTTGAAATCCAGTGGATCGAGTTCGTGGAGCTCCCAGTGTTCTCCGGCCGTTACCAGTTCGTCATGCCAGACACCATGCCCCCATTCCGGGTGCTGGTAACCAATCCCCAGCAACTGCAGATGGATCATCGGCTCGAGTGAGATCACATGTTTCTCACCCGTGTGCTCCAGGAATTCGAATTCGGCACCGAGCGAGCGCCGTGTGCCCTTCTCCCAATCGATGCGGTGCGTAAACGTAGCCATCTCCCGGTGCCCGGGTTCCTCGTGTCTCGGAATGTCCTCGGGTCGGGAGTAGGTCGGCACAATCGCCGCGCTGACCTGCGTGGGCTTGCCGTCGTGATCCTGAAAAGTTCCGCACTGCGTGCACACGTCGTCGAAGTGAATCGGCGACCAGACCCAGTAGACACCGGGCTCCTTCATGTGCACACCCGTAGCGCCGCCGGCCGGTTCGCCGACGGGACGCACACCCCAGGAGCGGTCCCGCGTTCCCAGCGTCTGTGCAGGCGATACCTCCGTACGACTTCCGTTGACTGTGAAGTGACCTTCCCAGCAACCGAACTGGGTAAAGCGACTCGTATCCATCATCAGCCGCCCGTCCTCGTACATGACGTTCTTCGGTTCCTGTGACGGAAAGGTACGCGCTCGAAAGACCAGGTCGCACTCGATTCCCGTGTCGTTGGGGTCCAGGACGACGCGAATCGTTCGCAAGGGCTGGATGTGTTCGATGCGTAACGGACCGACCTGCGTTTCGGAGCGCTCACGAGGCGCACGACGCGAACCGTGAAAACTGTGCTGTTCCCCGTCAATAGAAACACTGAAGTGGGCGTCCATCACGAAACGATTCGGATACAGGCCAAAGCCGATTTCGAAAAGAAAGGCCGCTTCGCGATCGAACCCGTTGAACCAGAAGCGATCGTAGAAATTGCGGTCGCTCTGGCTGGTCTCGTTGATCGGATTGGATGTCTGGTGGATCAGATGGTCGTCGAAATCACTGATCATCGCGCTTCCCCTGGCTCTGCCCCGTCATACGCTTACGCCTCCCTCGTCCGTGCGCCAAAAACGCAAAGCAGTTCACTCTGCCTGACTCGCATCTCTTCGATCTTGGCTTCCTTGATGTCTCCGAAACCTCGAACTTGCAGCGGAAGCTCCGCGATCTCGACGGCCAGCTTCAGGTTTTCTGAACTCAGACCTTCCAGCAAGGCGTCGAGTGCCCGCTCGTAGTCCTTGATCAATTTCCGCTCGCTGCGACGGTGCTCGTTGAGCATGAGCGGATCCAGCGGCGTACCACGCAGGAAGCGCATGCGGGAAAACACTCCCAGCATCACAGAGACCCACGAGCCGAAAGCAATTTTGCGTGCTCGACCCGTGTGGGCATTTTTCGGCAAGAACTGAGGCGATAGATGATAGGTCAGCTGGTAATCGCCCTCGAATTCCGCTTCCAGTTGTTTGCGAAAAGCGTCATCGGTGTGCAGTCGACCGACCTCGTACTCGTCCTTGTACGAGAGCAGCTTGAAATAGGCGCGCGCGACGGCTTCGGCGAGGACGCGGCTTCCCCCTCCGAGCTCACGCTCGCGAGCGGCCAGAGCATCGACGCGTCTGGCATAGCGACGCGCCAGACGCTCTCCCTGATAGTCGACCAGAAAATCCCGCCTGCGCTTGACGATCTCATCGAGCCCATACGCGGGCCGTTCGCTCCTGGACATCCGCAGCGCCGGGCCGGCAGCTTCTTCGGCCGCCGCTGGATCGTGCGCAGCCAGGCGCCCCCACATCAGTGCGCGCTTATTGATTTCGACCGAGCGGCCGTTCAACTCGATCGCCCGCTCGAGCGCGGGTTGACCGACCGGAATGCGTCCGAGTTGCAACGCATAACCGAGCAGAAACAGATTTCCGGCAATCGCGTCGCCCAGCAACTCGGTCGCGAGTTCGCTGGCCGAAACGAAATGTGCGGCATCGTGTCCGACCGCGAGCCGAATCGCGTCCTTCATGCCGGTGGCCGACAGATCCATGTCGGGATTTGACGTGAAGTCCGAAGTGGGAGCCACGCGCTCATTGACCACGGCCACCGTGCGTTCTGACGAGAGCTTCGACAATCCCTCGATACCGGCGGCGACCACGATGTCGCAGCCCAGGAGCAGATCCGCCGAAGCACTGGAAATGCGCGTCGCGTGCAGATCATCGGGGTCTTGCGCGATGCGCACGTGACTCGTGACGGGTCCGTTCTTCTGCGCAAGACCGGTCACATCGAGACCGGAACAACCCTTGCCTTCCAGGTGGGCCGCCATATTGAGCAATGCACCCACGGTCACCACACCGGTCCCCCCGATGCCGGTAATCAATACGTTGAAGGGCTTGCTACAGGAGGCGACGGACGAGTCGGGCAGGTTGGCGAAAACGGAATCTTCGCCGGTGTCTGTCGCGATCAAGGCCTGCTTGCGAAGTCTCCCACCGCTCACCGTGACGAAGCTCGGGCAGTAACCCTTCAGACAGGAGAAATCCTTGTTGCACGAAGACTGATGGATGGTGCGTTTGCGTCCGAATTCCGTCTCGACCGGCTCAATCGAAATACAGTTGCTCTGCAGACTGCAATCCCCGCAGCCCTCACAGATCAGTTCGTTGATCACCACGCGTCTGTCTGGATCGGGCAGTTCCCCGCGTTTGCGCAACCGCCGGGCTTCTGCAGCACAGGTCTGGTCGTAGATCAGTGCAGAGACACCCTTCTCCAGACGCAACTCCCGCTGGACCCGGTCCAGTTGATCGCGATGGTGCACCGTCGTGCCGGACGGGAGCGCACCGCGCGCGTACTTGGCCGGACGGTCACTGACGACGGCAATTCGCTGGACGCCTTCGGCGCGAATCTGATGGGCCACATCTGGAGTGGCCAACTCACCCGCGAGTTCCTCTCCTTCGATCGGCTGTCCACCGGTCATGGCGATCGCACCGTTGAGCAGGATCTTGTAGGTGATATTCACACCGGCGTTGAGGGCAGCGCGGATCGCCAGGAGACCGGAGTGAAAATAGGTGCCATCCCCGATGTTCTGGAAGATATGCGACTCGTCGATGAACCCCGCCTGGCCCACCCAGTTCGCGCCCTCGCCACCCATCTGCGTGACGGCCAGAGTGGGACGATCCGGCATCCACACGGCCATGCCGTGACAGCCAATTCCACCGAATGCCACACTTCCGTCGGGTAGCGTTGTCGAAGTGTTATGCGGGCAGCCCGAACAGAAGCTCGGAAGACGCATGGGTGCGCCCGCAGGGGGTGGCCCGACAGCCGCTGTCTTCAAGGGTGCCGAGAACTCGGAAGCGTATCTCGACAACCAGCGGCCGAGTACATCGATCACCAGCGCGGGCGTCAACTCGCCTTCGGACGGCACCAGGAGCGCTCCGTCGACGTCGCGCTTGCCGGACAGAGTCGGGCGCTGCGCAAGGTTGTAGAGTACTCGCGCCAGCTGTTCTTCGATCAACGGACGCTTTTCTTCCACGATCAATAGCTGTTCGAGACCAGAGCTGAAGTCCTGGATTCCCTGCGCTTCCAACGGCCAGGGCATGCCTACTTTGTACAACGAGACACCGAGTGCAGCCGCGCGCTCCCGATCGATGCCGAGTTCATCGAGCGCCTGCAGCACGTCGTGGTAGGTCTTCCCCGTGGTCACGATCCCGAGACGACGCCGGGGAGAATCGAGGACGACTCGATCCAGTCCATTCGCCCTGGCAAAGGCCTGTGCGGCCGGCAGGCGCTGCTGGTAGAGACGCTGTTCAACAGCGAGCGGCAGGTTTCCCCAGGCAATGCTCAACCCGCCTTCGGGCAACTCGTGATCGCTCGGCGCAACGATCTGCACTCGCTCGGGATCGATCGAAACAGAGCGCGAGCTGTCGACAGTATCGGTCAGGCACTTGAACCCGACCCAGAGCCCCGAGTAACGCGAAAGCCCGAAGCCGAGAAGGCCAAAGTCGAGATACTCCTGAACATCGGCAGGGTTCAGGATCGGCATACCCAGATGGACCAGTGCGTATTCGCTCTGATGCGCAATCGAAGACGACTTTGCACCGGGATCATCCCCGCAGAATGCGAGCACACCGCCGTAGCGCGAAGTACCCGCGTAGTTCGCGTGTTTGAGTGCATCGCAGGAGCGATCAACCCCGGGGCCCTTGCCGTACCAGATCCCGAATACACCGTCGTAGCGCGCACCCGCGTGCAGATTCGCCTGTTGTGAGCCCCAGACCGCCGTGGCGGCGAGATCTTCGTTGACGCCGGGCTCAAAGCGCACCTGGTGTTGATCGAGGAACGACTTCGCCTGCCACAGGGCCAGGTCGTAGCTGCCCAGCGGCGAGCCGCGGTAGCCCGAAATGAAGCCCGCGGTATTCAGACCCGCGGCCGCATCGCGCTGGCGTTGCATGAGCGGAATGCGCACGAGGGCCTGCACGCCCGTCAGGTATGCGCGCCCCGACTCCAGGGCGTAACGATCTTCGAGCCGATAGTCGGAATCAAAGTCGGGAACCATTGGGGAGCCGTCGCTCAAGTTTGCTCCAACACCGTGGGGTGCTCGTCCGAAGCCATACGGTCCCACAAGATAGAACGTGTTTCAATCTGCTTCAGAAGGCGCGGATCGGCTTGCCCCGCAAGACTGCGGCCGAGACCCGGCGACAAATGCGGGTTAGGATCGAGCGTTCATGAAGATCGGCGTCACAATCCACGCAACGGACCGCTCCATGAGCCCGGTCGAACTGGCGCGCGAAGCCGAAGCGCGCGGATTCCACTCCCTGTACGTGCCGGAACACACGCATATTCCGGTGAGCCGGCGCACGCCCGCGCCGACCGGCGACGCAGAGCTATCCGAGGAGTACCTGCGCAGTCTCGATCCGTACATCGCCCTGGCTGCGGCGGCCGCCTGCACGGAGCGGATCCTGCTGGGGACCGGCATCGGCCTGGTTGCACAGCACGACCCGATCACACTGGCCAAGGAAATCGCGACCCTCGATCTTGTGGCCGGGGGCCGCCTGGTGCTGGGCATCGGCTATGGCTGGAACCACGAAGAGATGGAGAATCACGGCATCGAGGTGAAACGACGCCGCGCGCGCGTGCGCGAGACGATGCTGGCGATGCAGGCGTTGTGGTCGAGCGAAGTCGCGGAGTTCCACGGCGAGTTCGTGTCCTTCGAAGCTAGCTGGCAATGGCCCAAGCCCATCCAGCAACCCCGCCCGCGCACGCTGATCGGTGGCGCCCGGGGACCGAAGCTATTCGCGCACATCGCCGAGTACGCGGATGGCTGGATCCCGATCGGCGGCAGGGGCCTGAAGGAAGCAATTCCAGAACTGCACCGGGCGATGGAGGAACGCGAGCGGGAACCGAGCAGCCTGCACATCGTACCCATGGGCATCCTGCCGGACGCACGCAAACTGGAGTTCTACCGCAGTCTCGGGGTCAGCGAAGCCGTGCTGCGCCTGCCGTCGGCATCCCGCGATCGGGTCATGACGGTTCTGGACGAATTCACCAGCTACCTGTGAAGGGCGAGAAGCGCTCCCGCTGATCGACAAACTCCGCGCGAGTCTCGGAGTGGAAAAGCGGTCTCGCACAGCAATCTCGGGAGACGCGCGCCTTCGACATCGTCTCGCAGTCAAGAGACGAAGCGGTCGCACGCTCCGCGAACGTCGGAATCGATCTCTGAAAGCACTCATGCGGCCCGAAGGCGACGCCGATCATGGAATGGAGACGCCGCTCGATCCCTTTGGGAGGGCGATGCCCTCACTGGTCAGCGACGGGAAATCAGGGAGATGAAGGTGGGCCACGCTTCGCAAGCGGTGAGACGGTCCGGGCTTGGCATTCGCGGCAGGCTCATCCTCTGGTCCAGTGCTCTCATCTTGCCCGTGCTCCTCGCCATGGGCTGCGCCTGCTGGCTCGTCTGGCAGACGGAGAGCAAGATCCAGAGCCTCATGGCTGGTGAGGCCACCCAATCCGAGCAGGCGGCAAAGATTGCAAGCCATACCCTCCAGTGTCGGCGTTACGAAAAGGATGTCCTCCTCAACCTTGACGAGCGCGAGGCCAGGGAGAGCTACGAGCAGAAGTGGGCGGACAGTTTCGCAGAGCTCGAAATAGCTCTCGTCGAGCAGATCCAGAACGCTGAGACGCCGGGGGACGCCAGTCGGTTGCGTGCCTGGTACGCCGATGCTCAGAGCTACCGAACCCACTTCCTGGAGGTTCTCGAGCAGATTCGAAGCAAGGAGATCCGCGACCCGGTTGCGGCCAACTCGGCGCTCGCATTGCACAAGAAGGAGATCCGCAGGCTCATCGAGCGCAGCTCGGAGGCCCTGGAAGGCACCCATCAGGCACTCGCGAAGGCGCGCATTGCCCTACTCGCCGACCTCCGGGTGGGAGGCGTCACACTCGCCACGCTTGGAATCCTCGTGATCTTCTCCGGCATTTTCGTGAGCATCTTGACGGGATCTGCGTTCGCTCGCCGCGTGCTGGCCCTGGACGACGAGACGCGGCGCCTCGCCAGGGGAGATCCCGGGGTCCGGGTGGAGGTCCTCGGAAACGACGAACTCACCGAATTGGGAAAGCGTTTCAACGAGATGGCGGAGGGCATCGAGCAGCGCCAGAGCGAGCTCGTGCACGCGCTCCGCGACGCCCGCGCGGGAACGCGGGCGAAGAGCGAGTTCCTGGCAACGATGAGCCACGAGTTGCGCACACCGATGAACGGTGTGTTGGGAATGAACGAGATTCTGCTCGACACCGAACTCACCGACCAGCAGCGCGATTGCGCGGAGACGATCGCTGCTAGCGGAAGAGGCCTTCTCGAGATCATCGACCAGGTCCTGGATCTTTCGAGGATAGAGGCAGGGGCGCTCCCACTCGAGAATATCGCGTTCGACCTGCACTCGTTGTTGGCAGAGGCGCTCACGCCGATGCTCCCGTTGGCCGCGCAGAAGGAAATCGCGTTTCGCTGGGAGCTCTCCAAAGAGGTGCCGCAACGCATCCTCGGTGATCCTACGCGGATCCGTCAGGTTCTTACGAACCTCGTCGGGAACGCCGTCAAGTTCACGGAAACGGGAGAGGTGATGGTGCGCCTCGGGATCGTGGGAGAAGGAACTGCTTCACGGCTCTCCTTCTCGGTGAAGGATACGGGCATCGGTTTCGACCCCGAACAGCTCGAACGAGTTCTGGAGCCATTCACACAAGCCGACGGCTCGACAACGCGAGAGTTTGGCGGGAGCGGGCTGGGCCTCGCGATCAGTATGCGTCTGTTGGAGTTGATGCAGGGTGATCTGCGCGTCGAGAGCGAGCCGGGACGCGGATCACTCTTCTCGTTCGAGGTTCCCTTCCAAGTGGCGGATGCTGAGCTCGAGCCGATCGACTCTCCTCCGGATCTCGACCCCTCGGAGGACGCGGATCTGTGGGAGGACTGCTGCGTGCTGGTCGCAGAGGACAATGCAGTGAACGCAAAGCTCGTGACGTTGATGCTGAAGAAGCTGGGTTGCCGAGTGGAACTTGTCACGACCGGTCACGCAGCCGTCGAGCAGACCCTGAAGGGCGACCACAACCTCATCTTGATGGACTGTCAGATGCCGGAGATGGACGGCTACGAGGCCACGGCATCCATCCGCGCGCGTGAAGCAAAGGATGGGGGACACCTGCCCATCGTCGCGCTGACCGCCAACGCGATGGCGGGGGATCGGGAGCGCTGCCTCGAAGCCGGAATGGACGACTACCTGAGCAAGCCGCTCTCCCTGAAAAGGCTGCGCCAGACCCTGATGAGGTGGGTCGGCGTCTGAGTTGGACTCGACTCGAGGCTGAGTCGATGCAGCGGTGGCTCAGTCAGCAGCGTAAGCGTCCTGGTAGCTTCTGTCGGTAACCCGCGTTCGCCGAGCGGGACGCGTGCCGACGTGGTTCACCATCCGCTCTACACTCTCCCTACACCATCAGCCGGAGGGTCCGACATGGGCAAGGTCGTCGTCCGTGCGATGATGGAGCAACCGAGCAGCCAGGTTGGGGTGGGAAGATGTCGAACAAGTCACTGCTCCAGCTACTGATCCTGGCTGCGTGGCTGCTGGGCCAGTCCACCGCCTTCGCTCGCTCGACAGGTGACTTCGATGGTCTGGAACCTTACGTGGATGGTGTCATGCGCGCCGGGATGGCGCGGAATGACATCGCCGGGTCCGCCATTTCGATCGTAAGAGGTGGCGAGAGCCTGCTGTCAAAGGGCTATGGGCATGGCGACGTCGCCACCCAGACGCCGATCGACCCCGAGACGACGATGTTTCGCATTGGTTCGATTACCAAGACCTTTACCTGGTTGTCCATCATGCAGCAGGTGGAACGCGGCCGCTTGGACTTGAAGGCCGATGTCGGCGGCTACCTGAAACACTTCACCATCCCCGACACCTTCCCCGAAGCCATCACCTTGAGTCACCTGATGACGCACACCGCGGGCTTCGAGGACAAGATCATCGGGCTGTTCGCGCGAACGGCTGACGACCTGCTCCCGCTCTCGGAAGTGCTCGCCAGGGAACTCCCGGCCCGGGTCCGGGCTCCCGGTCAGTTCATCGCCTACTCGAATCACGGAGCGGCCCTGGGCGGCTACATCGTAGCCATGGCGTCCGGTACTTCGTGGGAAGACTACGTGGAACAGGAGATCCTGGACCCACTGGGGATGGTGCATACGACGCCCAGGCAGCCCATTCCGGAGGCTCTGGCACAGAACATGTCCCGGGGATACGTGTTTCGCAAAGGTGCCTTCATTGAACAACCCTTCCAGTTCGTTCCTACAGCTCCAGCGGGTGTGATGAGCTCGAGTGCGGCGGACATGGCCAGATTCATGACGATGCTGCTGCGCTATGGCGCGGCGCCGAACGGACGGATCTTGACCGAGAAGTCGGGTCGCCAGATGACTTCGACCCTGTTCTCACCCGACCCACACGTAGCGGGGAACGCACACGGCTTCGCAGAGCACCGGTTCAACGGAATGCGCTTCATCGGGCACGGCGGTAGCACGATGGTGTTTCATTCGTATTTCATCATCAACTTCGAAGAAGACTTCGGAATCTTCGTCACTAACAACTCCTCGGGCGCGACCTTCAATCTCTCCGTCATCCATGCGATCCTGGACCGCCTCTACCCCGCTCCCCCCCTCGAGGTTCTCGCCCCGGGCCCCCAGGCCGCCGAGACCGCGGCCCAGGTAGAGGGCGTATACAGCACGCTGCGCCACGAATACCGGGGCGCGGCCAAGATCAGCAGGATCATGCCCATGTCCAGCGTTTACGTAACGGCAGAGGCCGACGGGGCGATTCTCGTGGCGATGCCAGACGCCGGAACTCCGGTCCGCTACGTCGAGACCGATCCGCTCGTCTACCGGGAGGAGAACGGCCCGGAAGTCATCGCCTTCCGCAAGGGTGAGGACGGACTCCCCAGTCATCTCTTTCTCGGTAACACGCCCTACTACGCGTACGAGCGCCAGCAGTATTACGAGACCGCCGCATTTTCGGCCCAGCTAGTGGGTACGGTGCTGCTGCTGCTCACGGTTAGTTTGATTGTGTGGCCCATTCGCGCCGTTGTCCGTATTCGACGCGGCGAAACACCCGAAGCGTACCGAGGGAGCGCGATGCTGCTCAGGGCCTTTGCCTGGTTGGTCTGTGGGCTGCACGTCGCCTTCGTCGTAAGCCTCGCTTCGGCCCTCAGCGACCCGCTGGAAATCGTATTCGGGATGCCTGAAGCGGCCCAGCGCGCCTTCGCAATGACGATCCCGCTGGCCCTGGCGAGCGGTGTTCTGGCGCTGCTTGCCGTTCCGGCGTTTCGAAACAGATTCTGGAGCTTCGCAGGACGCCTACACTACGCCGCCGTCGCGCTGGCGATGCTGGCACTCGTCGCGTGGGAACACTACTGGAACTTCCTGGGACACCGGTACTAGGGAACCTCTGCACAGGGAGGCTGCGGCTGCGAAGCGCGATGCATCCGCCTGCGCTGCGTCGCCCGACCCTCTGCAGATCTACGGATCTGCGATCGGATCACGCTCGACTCCCGCTTCTCGCTCGAATCCTCCCTGTGCAGAGATTCCCTAGCAGGTTGCCAGGGCGTTGACTCGGAAATCACCCGGGCCCGCGCATCAGGGCCGGTGGCATCGCATGGGTGTCGTCGGTACCGGCGGTGAAACGCTCGATCTCGGGCGCGAGTAACGCACGCACCTTGTCGGCGGCGTGCAGTGCGTCCACGTCACTCACCACGTCGGCGAGCTGGCTCGCACCCGGGTTGCGCAGCAATCGAACCCAATCGACCAGACGCTCGATCTCGCCGAGATGGCTGTCGCGAACGCCGTCGCCGCGTTCGACCTGCGTCGGCATCGCGGCCAACAACGAGTCGAGTCGTTCGAGCGAAGCCTCCCATTCTTCGTCACCGTAGAGATCGATTCGGATTTCGGACTCCGTGTGCTCTACGCGCGCCAGCGCTACCAGGGGGCCACCTGCTAGCGAGTGGCTGATTCGATAGCGGATCGGGCCGAGCCCCGGTGACGACGGGTTGGAGGGCAGATCGAGTCGGACCTCGGCAAAGAGATCGCCCCGCGCATCCTTCAGGTAGTAGGCCGTTGCCCGTCGAGCCAGGTCACGCATACGTCGGCGGTCGCCGAGGCCGATCCACGGAAACCCGTCTCGCTGCTCGAGGCCCAGAAAGAATCCGGCCCCCACACGATCGTCGAGCCAATCCGCTTCGACCTGGTACAGGAGGTCGCCGAGCGTCATGGCATCGGCGGCAATCGCGTAGCCATAGCATCCGCAGTGGTGCGCTTGCAGTGCGTCCCCCTGTTCGTCGTTCGCGGCGATCGTGTCGGCGAGTTCCAGGCTGCGTCGGTGGTAGCTGAAGCGACCGTTTTCTCCGGTGCGCTTGTGGTGAATCTTGAGCTTCCCGTCTTCGCTGCGGTACAGCGAGTCAAAGCTTGCCAGGACATCGCCAGAAGAGGCGTCTGTGAAGATACCGTTCTTGCGGCGCCCAGAAACTTCGTACCAGACCGTCAGTTCGCGGCCCGCATCGGCCTCGTGTACCGCTTCGAAGGGCGCTGTGTTGCGAGCCAACTGCTGGCTCGCGAGCCAGGCACGCAACTCATCGTGTTGTTCCCGGTTCAGGCCGGGCTCGTCGCTGGCTACCTCGAGGCCCAGGCCTTCGATCGGTAGCGGTGCCGGAGGAGCGAGTCGAGTGTACTCCTGCCGGAAGGCGGCCCCACCGGGGCCCGCCAGGCGGCCCTCGATCACTTCGCGGCGCGGATAGGGCTGGTCCGCGTCGATCGAGCGCGCCGACGACCCGAGCGTTGCCGATACGTGGTCCGCTTGCAGTACCCAACCACCATCGGTTGCTACGAGTCGGGCAACGACATTGTCATCGATGCGGATCTGATCGGTTCCCTCCGCGCCCCGAACTAGCAATAGAACTGCGGCGCTGTTCGGCGGGGGGGGCGGCGACATCGGTGCGGAGCACGACAAGACGAAGAGCCATGCAATCGCGGCGGGTAGAGGATTTCTCATCACGGCGACGAGTCTAGAAGCGCTGGATCCAGAAATCGAGCAGCGCCGGTATCGAAGGGCTTTACCAGAATCAGCGCGGGGTTCTCAGGTCCCCAGATTTCGACCGATTCCAACAATGGGATGAAGCCGAGTGCGAGGTAGAACTCACGAGTGCGCCGGTAGGGTTCGCAGGGGTCGGAAGGGCCCAACGTTTTTACATGAAACAGCCGGACCCCTCCTCGTTGTCGCAGATCCGTCTCGAGTCGTTCGACGAGTCGTCGCCCGATGCCTTGTTTATGGAATGACGAATCGACCGCGAGCACTTCGATCTCGGCCGATTCGGAGCCGTGCATGCGCAGGCTCGCAAATCCGAGTACGCGGCCATCTCGCTCCGCGACAAACGAACTCAGCTTGCCCAACTCGGCGAGGTATTTTTGATTGCTTTCGGGAATCCCGAACCAATCCGACAGTCCATCGAATATGGTTGCGCAAGCTGCGCGGTCGTCCGGAGAAAACGAACGGATTGCGATATCTGTAGCCATGGCGAAAGACCTCTTGTCGCTTCGGCCCTTGTGGCCAAGCGGTGTCGATGGATCGGAATACGCGACCGAGCCGCGCGTAAGTGTCGATTTCCGAGAGATCTAGGCACGCATGACAACACGAAACTAGCACAATGGATCAATGGTCAGTCGCGGTTCCGGGCACTCGGCTTCTTCCTCCCAATGGAGGAGGACTGAGTCCTCAGAAGAGTCGCGTCTCCCCCACGTCGAGGAGCCAGATGCGGTCGGCCTCGATGCCCTTCTCTCGGGCCGCGGCGCGCATGCGGCGCGGGGGCTCGTCAAGGGGCTCGTCCGAGAGATCGAAGGTTCCGAAGTGGATGCCGAGCACCCGACGCGCTTTCAGGTCGATCGCGGCTTGTACGGCTTCTTCGGGATTCAGGTGAACCGCCTTCATCATCGCAACAGGCTCGTAGGCGCCGATCGGTAGGGCAACCAGGTCGAATGGGCCCAGGGCTGCGGCGATCTCACGAAAGCCGGAGAAGAAACCCGTGTCGCCACCGAAGTAGAAGCGTCGCTCCGGACCGGTGACCGCCCATGACGCCCAGAGCGCACGCCGCCGATCGTTGATTCCTCGCTGGCTCCAGTGCTGAGCTGGAAGACAGTGCACGCGCACACCGGCATGGTCCCAGGTTTCGCCCCAGTCGAGTTCGCGTACGTGGGTGAGGCCTCGCGCCCGGAGCAGGTCAGCGTTTGCAAGCGGGACCAGGAAGACTGCATCGGGGTTTCGGGACGCGATGGCTTCGAGGCTTTCAAGGTCGAGGTGGTCGTAGTGGTTGTGGGAGATGAGCACGAAGTCGATCGGAGGAAGATCTTCGAGGGCGATCCCCGGCGGGACGAAGCGTCGCGGTCCTGCGAAGGAGATCGGGCTCGGTGTGTCGGACCAGATCGGATCGGTCAAGAAGGTGACGTGACCCATCTGCACGAGCAGCGTCGCGTGGCCGACCCAGGTAACGCTGGGCTCGCTGTGGAGCGCGTTTTCGCGCAAGAAGGCGCCGTCATTGCCCACGCGATTCGGTGTGCCTTCTCGAGCTCGAAAGCTGCCGCCGATGCGTCGCAGAAAAAAGGGAAAGCGAACCGCCAAGGAGCCGTGGTCGAGTTCGCCGATCGCATTCGTGAAAAGCCCTGCGTCGTCGATCGGCGCCGGTCCGAGGCTCGCGATGGCTTGGGAGAGTTCGGGCTGAGCCTGGATCGGCGACAAGAACACCAGGAAGGCGAGCAGGAGCGCTCCCGTATGGAGTCGGCGAAGCGGTCGCTCAGCATTCGTCATAGGAGTCTCCCGATCGGACAGTAGGCCCAGAACATCCAGGGCGCCCCGAACCACCCGGGATTTCGCGGATTTCCACCACCTTGGGCGGACTGACGGGTACTATACAGGTAAGGTGCCGCGCTGAGCCGGGGGCCTTACATGGAGGCTGCATTCGTTCGGATGCTCTGACGAGTACCTGCTGGCCGACTAGCCGGATTTCGCGCGAAAGAAGGCACAGCTCGGATCATTCCGATCGTGTTGTGAGGGGCGAGAAGCGCTCCAGTTGATCGACGAACTCCGCGCGGGTCTCCGCGGGCAGCGTCAGGGTCAGCCAGGTGACGCCGCACTTCTGTAGATCCTCGACCGTTTGCGAAAAGGCCGATACATCGACCGCTCCGCGCGCCGACATCTCGAAGCCAAACGGTACGAAGCTGATGTCTAGAGGGGTCGTGCGCCCGACCTCGCGCGCGTGTGCGCGAGCGTAGTCGATGCCCTTCTGCAGATCGGCGAGTGTTTCGAGCGAAGCCGTGCGCAGGTGGCGGGCTGTCTGCGCGGGAGCGGGAAACGGCAGCCAGCCATCCGCCAACTCGACCGCGCGCCGGATGGCCCGGCGACTATTGCCTCCGACCCAGATCGGGGGACCCGGTTGTTGCAGCGGGCGCGGCAACATCGTATTGCCCGACGCGGAGAAGTGGCGGCCTTCGAGCTTCACACCGCTCTCGCTCCAGGCGCGGCGGATCGCCGTGATCGCTTCGTCGGTCAGTTCGTTGCGCTGCTCGAAGTCGACTCCCAGCGCCGCGAATTCGCCCTTCAAATAGCCCGCAGCTACGCCCAGAATCAATCGCCCCCCCGAAAGCACATCCAGGCTGGCAGCCGCTTTGGCCGTCAGAAAGGGATTGCGGTATGCGAGCACCGCAACCTGCGTCTGCAAGCGAATCGTCGACGTGGCTGCAGCTGCGAACGAGAGTGCGACGAACGGATCGAGCGCGTGATGTCCGCCGCCGGCCAGCCAGCGATCGTCGGGCATGGGGTGGTCCGTCACCGAGCATGCGTCGAACCCAAATGACTCGGCCGCCCTTGCCATCTCGGCAAGGGCGGCCGCTGTCAGAAACTCATCCGCTCGATCGATGCGATCGGTCGGAAGCAGGACCGCGAACTTCAGAGGGTTATCGACCCTTGTTCAGACGGCCGATATCGATGTAGCGACGAATCTTGCCCTTGCTCTTGAGGGGCCGGCCGTGGCTGTTCCAGAACTCGATACGATTGCCGGTACCCGTCTGGACGTTCACGATGATGTCGCTGATAACACGCTGGTCGTTGACCTTGGTGATGCCATCCCAGACAGGATACCAGCCACCGGCGCTGTCCTTCGGGTCCGCAACCTGGTCCTCGCTGTAGCGATGGTTGTGCCAGATGACCTTCCACAGCTCCTTCTTGCGATCGAATGCGAAGCTGTACAGCGGCTCGCCGGACTCCTTGTCGATGTAGATGTCCTTGTGGTGGTACGGGTGATCCTCATTCCTCGGATCGAAGCGCACGATCCACGCGTGGCGCAGCTCCCACTGGTCGTTCGCGAAGCTGAAACCGTACGGACCGAAGTTGTAATCGTCCTTGTACGGGTAGGCGAGATCCTGGGTGTTCATCGGCGCGACGACATCGGCTTCGCCCAGGCACTCCCACTCGTACTGAGGGGGCTTGCCCGAGAAGCTGCGCAGGTCGTCCATGGTGAAGTCCGTACCCTGTACGGAGTCGGTGCGCTGCGCCGTCGATATGCGGCGCACGCGCCGCAGGTCGGGAAGATACACCCAGGTGTCGTCGTTCTTGGCATCCTTGAGCGGACCGTCCGACGTGGCGTAGGTATAGGTCAGGAGCTGGATGCCGCGCGCATCAAAGGGAGCCTCGACCTCGATGCCAAACACGCCCTGGCGCTTCTCCTTGGCGAAGATATTGCCCTCGTTCTCGTCGAGATACTTTGACTCGACGCGCTTGGTCAGGGAGATCCCCTTGGCCTTGCCCTCGTAGTACAGCGGCAACTGCTCTCCGCGATCCCAGTAGGTATACGACCAGGTGGACTGCGCCCCATCCCCGTTCCAGGCCTTGTTGAAGTTCCAGATGATCTTCGCACCGGCATCCGGGTCGCCCTTGCAATCGATCTTGTCGTTGTCAAAGGGCTGGCCGGCCTTGTGCCCGACCAGAGAACCATCGGGGCCGATCGACGATTTTCCGGCGAACTTCTTGGTCGCGGCTTCGTACTCCGGCGAGGCGCCGTACTCGCGGTGCGCCGGGCCGATCGTCAGCTCCATGCCCTCGTAGAAGAAATACTCGCGATGCTCCCAGAACAGCGGGGGCAGGTAGTTCTTCAGGCTTTCGAGCTTTTCGAAACTGATGGTGTCGCCTTCCTTGAAGGGAACACCTGGAATCGCGTCACTTCCGCTCTCCTGAGCGGATCCGATCGCTGGCATGACCAGAACGACCGCGAGAAGCATGGCAATGCGCCGCATACCGATTTCTCCTGTACCTGGGGAGAGAAAATTCTGACACTACTGACGGACTACGAAGCCCGAGCGGATGCGGTAATGCGAAAGCAGAACGCTCCACCTTCCCTCCCGGGGGTTTCACCGTACCCCATTGTTCGCTTCCAGAGGGCACAAATGTCAAGTGACCTCGGGTGCATTCCCGAGCCCAAGCACCTCCGGGCAGCGACGAAAATCCGTTCAAACTCGCGGCTCTAGTCTTCAGAGAGCGATGTGATCCAAAGACTGGGCTCAACGCCCCGAACCCCAGAAACCCGGCCGACCCCATGAGAATCCCCGGAAATCCGCGAATTCTGCTTTTGGCGTACCTCTGGACGGGTATTTCCGCGTGCCAGCCAGGGGACGGACCGGTACCCGCATTCTCCGGCCCCGGACGAATCGCCGTGATCTGGCACCTGGGTGAAGCCGACGAGCTACCGGATCGCCGGCTCTGGATCTACGACTCGGCGGGAGCAACCGCGGTCGAGATCGATGACCCGCGCGAAGTGCGCTGGCTCGGACCGCGGCGACTTCTGGTTGGCCGCGAGATCGCCACCGATGTACCGGGCGAGTTGCCCGCGACGCAGCTGCTCCTCGTAACCCTGGACGGTTCCGAGCCCGTAGCGATCGGAAACCCAGGACACATCTACGGTGCCGAGCCTTCCCCCGACGCCACATCTCTGGCGCTGAGCGTCGATATCGACGACGCGGGCGAGAGCCGCCTCGAAATCTGGTCGCTCGAAGAACCCAGCCCGCAGCTGATCGCCCGACGGGAGCAGAACCTGGACGAACCGCGCTGGAGCCCGGATGGCGAAATGCTGCTGGTCGCGCGCATGGTGAATCCAGACGCTGGGGACGACGGCGGCGGGCTTTCGTTTGCGGGCCAGAGCGTTCCTTTCCCGAGACTCTTCGCACTGCCGTCGGATCTGCTCGGAGACCTGGTTCCGATTCGCGACGGCGCGAACCCCGATCGTCCGGCGCCGGGCGGAAGCATGCCCGCCTGGTGGGACGAACGAGGTGTATTCGCGCGCCAGAACAGCGGGTTGATGCTGTGTAGGAGCCCCGAATCGGGCTGCGAAGCCCGAGTCCGGGTTCGGGATGGCGCCAGAATGGTCGATGCCAGGCCACTCTCGGCTGACCGGGCTCTGATTCTTCTGGCCGATTCCGCTGTCGAACACGCCGGCTTGCCCAGTGAGATCTGGATCGAAAGCCTGGTTGGCGGAATTCCTCTACGACTGCTGGGACCGGGTCCGATGGCCTATCCGCTGGACGTGGACTGGACGGGCGAGACTCCGGAGAAGGGTGCCGGAACCGCAGAAGCGGAGTTTTGACGCCGTAGGGTGTTTACGATACGCTGCGGATCGTATCTCAAGGAGGCCCCCGTGGACTTGCGCTACTCCGAAAAAGACGAGGAATTTCGCGCAGATCTGCGAACCTGGCTGGAACGGGAGGTGCCCGCTCACGGCGCCCCACCGCCGGTGAATGACTGGCCGGCGCGACGCGCCTACGACACGGGCTGGCAGCGCAAGCTCTTCGATGCCGGATACGCGGGGATCAGCTGGCCAAAGGAGTACGGCGGTCGCGATGGCTCCCCGACCGAGCAACTCGTGTACTACGAAGAAATCGCGCGGGTAAACGCCCCGTACATCGGCGTGAACTTCGTCGGCATGCTGCACGGCGGTCCGACGCTGATTGCCGAAGGCACGCCAGAGCAGAAAAAGTGCCACGTTCCGCAGATCCTGACCGGTGAACAGGTCTGGTGTCAGGGATTCTCCGAACCCGGCGCGGGCTCCGATCTGGCTGCGCTCGCGACCCGCGCCGAGGTCGACGGAGATCACTACGTGGTCAGCGGTCACAAGATCTGGTGTTCGTTCGCGCAGGCCGCCGATTACTGCGAGTTGCTGGTCCGCACCGATCCGGAGGCCAAGAGCCGCGGCATCACCTGGCTGATCATGGACATGAATTCCCCGGGCATCGAGATCCGCCCCCTGCGCACCCTCGCGGGCGAGGGCGAGTTCAGCGAGGTCTTCCTCGATAACGTGCGCATTCCGGTTTCGAATCGCGTCGGAAAAGAAAACGACGGCTGGCGCGTCAAGGAAGTCACCTTCCGTTTCGAACGCGGCGCCGCCTTCGCCAGCGACATGATCCATCTGAAGCAGTTCGTTTCCGAGCTCGTCGATCTGACCCGGCGCGCACCAGAGGGCCCCCAGGGTTGGAACGACCGAGCATTGCGTCGCCAGCTCGGTCATTTCTCCGCTGAACTCGACGCACTCTGGGCGATGGTCAAGCTCTCGGTGTGTGAATCGAGCAAGACCGGAATTCCGGGCGTGGGCGCATCT
The DNA here is from genome assembly GCA_024226335.1 of bacterium. Taxonomy (NCBI): domain Bacteria; species bacterium. Next base: position 29,770 of record JAAELY010000170.1, on the reverse strand, counting down.
GCGGTCAAGCTGTTCTACACCGATCTGTACCAGCGCATCACCGAGTTCGGCGTGCGTCTGCTGGGTCGGGCTGCGTTGAGTCGGGATGATGTCGCGGGTCTGCCGAGTGAGCGCATTCTGGCGCGCTCGATGCAGGCTCTTTCGCTGACGATCGCGGCCGGGACTTCACAGATTCAACGCAACATCATTTCCGAGCGCATTCTCGGACTGCCCCGAGAGCCGCGACCGGCGCCGCCGCCGCGACCGGCCGTGGAAAGCTGAGGCCGCACGAAATGGACTTTCAACTCGACGAAGACCAGCTCGCGCTGCGCGAAGGCGTGCGTTCTTTCTGCGACGGACGCGTGCCGTTGGATTCACTGGCGAGCTTCGAAGAAACTGCGGGCTTCGATCGCTCCCTGTGGACTGAACTCGCCGAACTCGGAGTTTTCAATCTTCGCGAACCCGAGTCGGCCGGTGGTGTGGGACTCGGCACGGCCGACGCCGTACTGGTGTTTGCCGAACTCGGTCGCCGGGTCGTTCCAGGGCCTCTGGTCTGGAGCCATCTGGCCGCGGGTCTGGTCAAAGGTGCAGCCACCGGCGAGACCGTCGTGGGCGGAGTCGAAGCCGACATCGAACCGGTGCTCGTCGAACATCTCGAGAGCCTCGACGTGCTGCTCGCACTGCGCGACACCGGCGTGTTCCGCATCGATCCGCGGGAACTCGAGGCCGCAGCGATCGCCACGCCACTCGATCCGCTGACTCCGCTGCACCACGTCGCGAATCTGCCAGCCGGTGAGAAGATCGCCGGACCCGAGGTCGCGCAGCGCCTGCGACTGGAAGGCGCGACGCTCGCCTCGGCCCTGCTTCTGGGGATCGCCGAAGCCACACTCGAAATGGCCCTCGAGTACTCGAAACAGCGCGAACAATTCGGACGGCCCATCGGCTCGTTCCAGGCCATGAAGCACATGATGGCCGATATGTTCGTCAAGCAGGAGGTCGCACGCGCGGCCGCTTATGCGGCCGGTGCGACGCTCGACCAACCGTCGGTCGGCGATATCGATCGGGCCGTCGGCAGCGCCAAGATCATTTCGAGTGAGGCGGCCTTGCGAAACTCCGGAGCCTGCATTCAGGTTCACGGCGGAATGGGATTCACCTGGGAAGTTCCGGTGCACTACTACCTGAAGCGTAGCTGGGTACTCGAGAACTGTTTCGGTTCGATCGACGAGCATTCGGAACGGGTCGCAATCGCGCTCGCAGACGCGCGCGAATAGGAGTCCAACGTGGGAATTCTGGATGGCAAGGCGGCGGTCGTGACCGGCGCGGGACGGGGCATCGGACGGGGACACTGCCTGCATCTGGCTGCAAACGGCGCCTCCGTGATCGTCAACGACATCGACCCGACCGAAGGCCAGAAGGTCGTCGACGAGATCTGCGAGCAAGGCGGCAAGGCCGAAGTCAACGATAGCGACATCGGCACACGCGAAGGCGCGCAGGCGCTGATCGCTCAATGTGCGGATTCGTTCGGCGGTATCCAGATCCTGGTGAACAACGCGGGTAATATGCGCGACCGTTCGTTTCTGAAGATGAGCGACGATGAGTTCGGCGACGTTTTGCGGGTCCACGTGCACGGCACGTTCATGTGCTCCCAGGAAGCAGCCCTGCGCATGAAGGATCAGGGCACGGGCGGCTCGATCGTCAACACGGTGTCGGCTGCGCACTTCGGGAATTTCGGTCAGAGCAACTACGCTGCCTCCAAAGGCGCGATCGCTTCACTGACCTACACGTGGGCCCTGGAACTGGCGCGCTACGGGATTCGCGTGAATGCGATCAGTCCGACGGGCACGACCCGCATGTCGGCGACCTACAAGGGTCCCGACGGCAAGGATGTCGAACTGCCGTTCATCGACCCGACCCGCAACGGAGCCTTCGTGGCATTCCTGTGCGGTGATAAAGCAAACTGGGTCAGCGGACAGATCTTCGGCAGCGGTGGCGAGCGGGTCGTCATGCTCGAGCAACCGAGGTACGGTACTGGCATGTACAAAGAAGGCGGCTGGGGCGTCGAAGACCTGGAAAAGCACTTCGAGACGCATCTGAAAAACCATATGGAAGCCGTAGGACTGATGAAGACCCCCTACCCGTTCTACGACGGCGTAAAGCCGAAGGGAAAATGAATCCGTGACCGGTATCCAGTGCTACGGCGCCTACGTTCCGCGCACCCGACTTCCGCTGGCCTTGATCGCCGGCCGACCGGCCAAGGAAGACGGGCCCGAAAAGTCTGTCGCCTGGAACGACGAGGACAGCGTGACCATGGCCGTGAGTGCGGGCCTCAACTGCCTGCGCGGATTGGACCGATCCCAGGTCGACGCGCTCTTCTTCGCTTCGACCACCTATCCGTTCCGAGAAAAACAGGGAGCCGCACTGATCGCCAAGGCCCTCGACCTGCGGCGGGATGTGCGGACCGCAGACCACAGTGGTTCGCTGCGCGCCGGCACGATCGCGCTCCGCAGCGCAGCAGACGCGGTCACGGCCGGATCGGCCCGCTCGGTACTCGTGATTGCGAGCGACTGCCGGATGGGCGCGCCTGGATCGAGCCTGGAAGCGGACTTCGGCGATGGCGCCGCAGCTTTCCTGATCAGCGACCGCGATGTGATTGCGACGCTCGACGATTCCTTCAGTGTGTCCGATGAGATCGTCGACGTCTGGCGCGGGGAAGGCGAAGCATTCGTCCACACATGGGAAAACCGTTTCGTCGTCCAGGAGGGCTATACGCCGCGCAGCGTCGAGGCAGTGAACGGACTGCTCGAAAGAACGGGCAGCGCGATCTCGGACTTTCAGCGCGTGGCGCTCTACGGCCCGGATAGACGCAGTCACGGCGGTGTGGTGCGGGCCTTGAAACTCAATCGAGAGCAGCTGCAAGATCCGCTTTTCGGAAAACTCGGCAACGCGGGCGTGGCCTTCGCGCCCATTCAACTCGCTGCAGCACTCGAAACGGCCCAACCTGGTGAGCGGCTGCTCGTAGTGAATTACGGCGACGGCGCGGAAGCCACCGCCTTTACAGTGACCGAGCACGTCGAGAAACTCGAACGACGCCGCGGCGTGGGCTGGCATCTGAAGCGACGACGTCCGCTGTCGAGCTATGACAAATACCTGAAGTCGCGAACACTCGAAGCCAGTGAGTGGCAACGCGCCAAGGACCCGGGACTTCCGGCGACCATCCACTTCCGAGAGCGCGACGAGGACGTGAGCCTACGCGGCCAGAAGTGCCGCGCCTGCCAGACGGTGCAGTTTCCGAACCAGCGCGTCTGCGAGACCTGTTTCGCCAAGGACGACTTCGATTCGTACCGGCTTTCGGATCGCATCGGCAAGGTGGTCACGTTTACCTTCGACTTCTTTTTCCCGACACCTGACCCGCCCACGATCGTCACGATAAGCGAAGTCGACGGCGCGAGAATCCACCTGCAATTGGTGGACTGCACTCCGGAAGACACGAAGATCGGCCTGCCGATCGAATTTACCTTCCGGCGCATCCACGAGGGTGGTGGAAGACCGAACTACTACTGGAAGGGCACCCCAACGCCCTCACAGGATGCGGAGTAGCTGATGGCACGCGAGGGAATTCGAGACAAGGTCGCGATCGTCGGAGTCGGTGCGTGCAAGTTCGGCGAGAACTGGGATCAGTCACCCTCCGATATGATCGTCGATGCCGCCTATGGAGCCTATGCGGATGCTGGAATCGAAAATCCGCAGGAGCAGATCGATGCGGTTTTCAGCGGAAGCCTCTACTCCAACAAGGGACCGCACGAACTCAGCGACGCGTTGAAGCTGTTCAACAAACCGATTACCGAGGTCTACAACTACTGCGCCACCGGCACCGATACGCTGCGCTGCGGCGTGATGTCGATCGCCGCTGGCATGTACGACACGGTACTGGTGCTGGGCTATGACAAGCCGAAGGATCGCGGAGTCTCGGGGCCGTCGGTCATGATGGACGGCGTTCGGGATCTTCCCAAGACTCCGGCCAGCTGGTTCTCGCTCTGCGCCGCCACCTACTTCGACAAGTTCGGGGCCAGCCGCGAGGACCTCGCGCGCATCGCGGTCAAGAATCACCACAACGGAACGCTCGCCCCCCTGTCGTTCTTGAAGCGCGAGATCACGATCGAAGACGCATTGAATGCACGCATGGTCTCGTGGCCATTCGGCCTGTACGACTGTTGTGCCCAGACCGACGGCGCCGCCGCCGCGATCATCACGCGTGCCGATCTGGCAAAGAACTACAGCGAAAAGCCCGTGCTGGTGAAGGGCGTCACGGTGATCGCAGGCCCCAATCCTCAGAAGGATCCGAGTAACGACTTCCTGTCGTGGAAACCCACGGGTTGGGCCGCCAAGGACGTCTACGAGCAGGCCGGCATCACAAATCCGCGCGAGCAGATCGACGTGGCGCAATTGCACGATTGCTTCACACTGACGGAGTTATTGAGCTACGAAGACCTGGGATTCTGTGAGAAGGGTGAGGCCCGCCATCTGGTGAAAGACGGCGTGTTCGAACTGACGGGGGAGTTGCCGGTGAACACGGACGGAGGCCTGAAGACCTTCGGCCATCCCACGGGTGCTACCGGAGTGCGTATGCTCTACGAGAACGTGCTTCAGTTACAGGGGCGTGCCGAGGGGCGTCAGGTGAAGAATCCCCAGATCGCCTTGAGTCACAATATCGGTGGACATCCCACCGCGTGCGGTATCGCGATCCTGGGCCTGCCCTGATTTCAGCGGCCCGATTTCACTTCGGGAGACCTTATGAGTTTCGAAACGCTGCTCTACGAGAAGAGCGACGGGGTCGCAACCATCACCCTGAACCGTCCGAAGGTCTACAACGCGTTCAACCTGACAATGGCGCACGAACTGAAGCAGGCCTGGGAGGATGTGAAGTCCGACGGCCAGGTCGTTTGTGCGATCGTCACGGGCGCGGGTGAAAAGGCGTTCTGTACCGGCATGGACGTGGCGGACGTGGCCGCGGGCGAGACCCAGGACACCACGGGGATGTCGCGCGAGGACGCACCGTGGTTCCAGTTGACCGCGATCCAGAACAAGTGCTGGAAACCCGTAATCACGGCGGTCAATGGGATGGTCAACGGCGGTGGACTGCACTTCATCAGTGACAGCGATCTGATCGTGTGTTCGGAGCAGGCGAGTTTCTTCGATACGCATGTAAAAGTCGGATTGATCGCAGGCCTGGAGCCGGTCGGACTCACGAGACGCATTCCATTCGAAGCCGTGATGCGCATGGCCTTGCTCGGCGGTGCGGAGCGCATGAGCGCGCAGCAAGCACTGGAACTCGGACTGGTAGGCGAAGTCCTGCCCCCCGATCAGGTCATGCCGCGCGCACGACAACTCGCCGAGATGATGACGCGACACTCGCCCACGGCATTGGCGCGAACCAAGAAAGCGCTCTGGCAGGGACTGGATACGGGCCTGGACGAAGCACTCGAACGCACCTGGGCCGCAATCGACGAACACACTTCACACCCGGACCTCGACGAGGGAGCCAAGGCCTTCGTCGAAAAGCGCAAGCCGCGCTGGGCACCATACTCGGACAAAACGTGATGGGCGCACCGGACTACCGAAATATCCGTTTCGAGTGTGACGAAGCCATCGCCACGATCACATTGAACCGTCCCGACAAGCTGAATGCCTACACCACCGAGATGGGGGATGAGGTCGTCGATGCCTTCTCACGCATCCGCGCCGACGATGCGCTTAGAGTCGTGATCCTGACGGGTGCGGGCCGCGGCTTCTGCGCAGGCGTCGACCTGGAACACCTGAAGGCGCATCAGTCAGGCGCCAAACCATCGCAGAGTGCGAAGTTAGGCGAGGAAGACTTCCTGAAGAAGCTACCCCTCGACCTGGTCGAATTCCCCAAGCCGGTGATCGCCGCAATCAATGGCGCAGCCATCGGCGTGGGTGTGACGATGGTCCTGCCCTGCGATCTGCGCATCGCCGCAGATCACGCGAAGATCGGACTGACCTTTGCCAAGCTGGGCATCCTGCCCGGACTCGGCAGCACTCATCTCCTGCCCAGATTGGTCGGTCCTGCGAAAGCGCGCGAACTGGTGCTCACGGCGAAGATCGTACTCGCGCCCGAAGCCGAGCGTATCGGCTTGATCAACAAGTCCGTGCCCGGCGACGAACTGATGAAGGAAGCCCGCGAGTGGGCCCGTGCACTCGCAGAGATCGACCCCGAGGTACTGGCCGCAGCCAAGCGCGCGCTCGACTTCGGCAGCGCGAATTCAATGGCCGATGCGATGCGCAACGAGCAGGAACAGAGCGAGGAACTGCGCAAGCTACGCGCTTCGAAGTCCCAGCAATCCGAGTAGAAGTCGATGGTGAATCTACTCCGGCGATGCGTGGACTCGCCCAGAGGAGAATCATGACCGAGGTCAGCGAGCAGGACGATCAATTTCATCTGCCTACCGGCGACGAACCGTTCTGGACTGAAACTTGCTGGTTCTCCTTCGACCAACCGGAGCGGAACCTCTCCGGGACGTTCTATCCGGTGTTCCGTCCGAACCTCGGCGTGGCCTCGCTCACTGTCACGCTCTGGGACGCCGATGCGATCGAGCCCTGGCGCGCTCGCTACCACCGTTCGTTATGGCACCTGGCCATGCCGAAGGATGAGCTGACCGATCTCGTGTTGGGGGGACTGCACTACCAGATGCTCGATCCGCTGGAGAGGTACCGCGTCCAGTACGAGGATGGCGATCTGCTTCGGGTCGAATTGGAGTACCAGGGACTGGTGCAACCGCACGGCGTGGGAATCGGCGGCGGTCGCGGCCACCTCGACCAACCGTGTAGCGTGCGTGGCGAGGTCGTGCTCGCTGGCGAGAAGATCGAAATCGACTGCCTGGCAATGCGGGACAGGACCTGGCACGTACGGGATGATCTCAAGAGCACGCGCTCGAGTTACAGCTACGGACTTGTATCAGAGCGCGACGGCTTCATGGCGATGGCCCGGCACCACGAGGGTGCCGACGTCGTGATCGCGGGGTTCCTGTTGCGCGACGGAAAGAAGGCCGACCTCGTGCGAGGTCTGCGGCGTGTCGATCGCAATTCTGCGGGTTGGCCCGAGCGCGTCGAGATCGAAGCCACCGACGCGCTTGGCCGCGAACTCCACGCGCGCGGCCGCTGTCGCAGCCGACTCGCGAGCCAGGCCACGCCAGGCATGTTCGCGTGGATGAGTTTCAGCGAGTGGGAGATCGTGGACGGGGACTCGACCCTTCGGGGATTCGGCGAGGATCAGGACATACGATCACCCGATCAGCTGCGAAGCGAATGATCCGACCTGTATCTGTCCGTGGAAAACGGAGCACCGACCCGTGTTGTCACGACACGTCGAACGCTTCGAACGATACGAGGGGACGCGCCGCAACAGGGATCAGATACGGCCAGAGCGCGAGTTGACGCTGGCCTAGCCTGGCAAATAGCCGAATCGTCCTGACGTCGTCAGGTGGAGCCGATTCGGCCAGATGGGCTTCGAGCGCGCGACGCGCCGCAATCGGATCGTCACTTCGCTTGCCGATAAAGCCAGCCAGGTCTTCGAGTTCCGCATTGCGCACGGCCTCGCCCAGCCGATCCGCCGCCTGTAGGTGGATCAACAAGAGATTGAGACCTTGTGCGCGTCGCGCCGCTTCGCCGGAAAGTTGCGGCGCGAAAACCGAAGCGACATCGCTGGCGATCGATGCGAGAATCTCTGCCGTGTCGCTCTCGCGCGGGACGGGTGGCGCTGGATCTGGGTCCAACTCGACTTCCGCCAGCTCGGCCAGCGCGCGCGGCAATAGAGCGCCTAGCAATGGAACGATATGGAAGTAGATGTTCCGGTCGTGTTCTTTGGCACCGCCGTCCAGCGCCGAAAGACACGCAACCAGCCAGCGCAGCATCACGAAAGCGCGATAGTACGCGATGCGCCCGGGGTCGATGGCCAACCCGGTGCGCTCGCTCCAGCGCCGTAGTTGCTCCGCGAAATCACCGACATCGGCATTCATGTGGTGGCCCCGAAACGCGAGCCAGGCCAGATCATCCATCGGATCGCCGAGGTGTGCGAATTCCCAATCGAGGAGCGCCGTCACGAGGCCGTCCTCATGCAGAAAATTTCCAGGCCCTACGTCACCGTGACAGAGCACGGTGCGCTCCACTTGTTTGGGAGCGTGGCGTCCGAGCCAGTCGAAGGTGAAGCGGGCCAATGGCGCTGGCCGCGTGACTCGCGCATCGAAGACCCGCCGCCACAGTGCGAGATCACCGAGGGCATGATCGATTCCTGTTTCGGGTCGGTGGAAGCCCGCCAGTTCGAGGTCGCGCGCGGGTACGCAATGAAGGTCAGCGATGGCATCTGTGTAGTGCTCCATCACCTGCGCGCGTGTGGCGCTATCGAGATCGTCGAGGGATTCCCGACCGGTGGCGCGCTCCACCAGGATCGCGTCCCCCTCGGGCGTGGTCGCAATCAGCGCGGGGATCGCAATGCCCTTGCCCGTGAGCGCTCCGTAGACCTTGGCCTCGCGAGCCAGCGTGAGTTCCGTCCCGGCGACGGGACCACTGCCGGTGTCGACGCGAAGCACGCACTCGCGTAGCGTCCCGTCCGGCTTCTCCAGACTCAATAGATACGTCGCACGCGACGATCCGGTTGCGGGTCGCTCGCTCCCGCGAATTCTCCCACCCGCCGTGCTCTCGACCCAGCGGATGAGCCGCTCGTCGAGGTCGCCCGTGATTTCTTCGGCCAAGTTCGCCCCCGGGATCGTTGTACTTGAAACTTTAACATGATAAAGTTTTCTCTTGCAAGCCAGCTCGGAGAAGCAGTGCGCGACCCCTCGATGAACCTGCGAGAAGCTCACAAGGCCGGACGCCGCGAGCGCATCCTCGAATCTGCGCGGCAGATCATCGCGAGCGAAGGCCACGACGCCCTCACGATGCGCGCGCTCGCCAGCGAGTGCGGCGTCTCGGTCCCGACGATCTACAGCCTGGTGGGAGGTCGCGACGACGTGCTCTTTGCGGCGGTCGAAGACCACTTCGTCCGGTTGCTCGGGGGAATCGAGACGGGCGAAGCCGCTACGGCCATCGACAAGGTGTTCTCGATTCTCGAGGCGTGCTGCCGCGAACTGGTGCACTCGCCGGGCTACTCGCGCTCGCTTCTGCATCTTTTCCTCACGTCGCCCGGTCACGGCATCGGCCGGCGCGTGTCCGAGGCACTCCACGCCCAACTCGTGGATGCGCTCGAAACTGCACGCGAGACCGGAGAAATCGTCGACTGGGTCGACCCGAAACAACTCGCCCATCTCATTGGCGCCCAATCCTCACAGGCCATGCTCCAATGGGCGAGTCGCGATCTCGGGGCAGAACGACTTCGCGCACTCGCCGAACTCGCTGCCAGCCTGTTGTTATTGGGTGTCGTACCTGAACCCACGGCCGAGTCGTTGCGGGCACGAGCGCGTCGTACGCAGCGCACCTGTGCGGGAATCAGGAGCCACTGAATGGAGTTATGGTCCAAAGGTCTGGGCAGAATGGTCCTCGAGGTGCGCTTGTCCGACCGCAATGAGATGCGCAGCGAAACAGAGGGCGTCGTCGTTCACGGAACGATGGGGCCTCCGGTCTACTGGGGATACGCGGTCACTCTGGGCGGCGGAGACGTCGTAGATTTCATCGCGCTTCTCGAACAACCCGCCGCCGTTTCTTTTCTGGTCAAGAGTCGCCAGCGCTGGAACATCCTGGGATCGGCACTGCTCTCGATGCTTGTGTTTGCGGGAGCATTCGCGCGCCGACTACTCGTCAGCCCCCGAGCTCGCACCACGACTGCAAGCTCACACGCCGAAGGCGAAACCGTCCGCCAGGGAGAGAACACGGATGCCTAGCACCGGACCCGAACGAGAATACGATGTCATCATCGTCGGAGGCGGAATCAATGGCCTCACCGCCGCCTGCTATCTGCAGAAGTCGGGGCTCCAGGTCGCGTGCTTCGAACGCAGACTGGAAGCGGGTTCCGGATGTTGCACCGAGGACATCCTGCACCCGGGCGTCAAAGTGAACCTCTGTGCCTGCAATCTGCTCACACACTGGTCACCGGCCTTCGGGGATCTCGAACTCGACAAGTACGGTCTGGAAATGCTGACCTCGGGTGAGTGGGGAATGTTCCACCCCTTCAAGGACCGAAGCGCGGTGATGTTCAACTCTTTCAGCGCACGTCGCCAATACGAACACATGCAGAGTATCAACGCGCACGACGCGGAGATCTTCAAATCCACTTACAACCTGGTCGCACCCTTACTGTCGGGGGTCACCATGAGTTCGTCTTTCACTCCCGCCACACGCGGTCCGGAAGAAGCCGTGGCTCCGGGGGGCTTGATCGACGTCCTGCGCTCGATCATTCCCGACATCCCGGAGAACGCCCACGAGCTCGACGGCATACAGATGGCGGAGGCGGTCTACCAGGACGAAAAACTGCGCACGGCGATCCTGTCCAATTGCATCATGATGGGAGTTCACCCGTGGGAGCGGGGCTCCGGCACGTTCATGCCCCTGCTCTTTCCCGTGATCCAGTCGATCATGAGTGCCACATGGACGGCCCGAGGCGGAAGTCACGCGGTGACCCACGCGCTGTGTGCCTGTTTCGCGGCGCATGGGGGCCGGCTCTTTACCGGCTGTCCCGTCGAAAAGTTCATCATGAACGGCGACGAGGTCCAGGGCGTCGCTCTTTCAGCCAACGCGGTCTACCCCGAAGCCGAAGTCTGGGCACGTCGCGCCGTGGTGAGCAATCTCTCCTGTCATCCGACATTCAAGGGACTGATCGGTGAGGAGAAGTTGGCTCCCTGGATCAAGAAAGGCGTCGACGACTACAAGAACGACGAAGTCGTGTTGTTCACCAACTACTGGGTGCTCGACAAACCGCCGCATTGGGAGGGGTATCCCGAAGAAATCAATCGTGGGTTCGGTTTCAACTTTGGAATCGAGAGCATTGCCGATATTCGTCGCCTGGAGCAGAACTTGAACGACAACGTACTCCCCGACCCACCGATCGTCGCGGGCTTGTCGGTTCAGGGCTTTTCGCTGGCAGATCCGACTCAGGCCCCGCCGGGACAGTACACGGCGATGTGCTGGGCCAACGTGCCCTGGGAGCTGCCAGGACACGGCGGCCCCGAGAAGTGGGACGTGATCAGAGAGGACTACGGCGACCGCGTGGATCGCCTGCTCGCCGAGTACAACCCGGGCTTTCTCGACTCGGTGGTCGCGCGCTACTGCAACACACCCCTCGACTACTACCGCAAGAACCCGAGCATGGTGAAGGGAAGCACGTGTAGCGGCCCTGTTAGCTTGAAGTGGTTCGGAACGGCTCGCCCCTTCCCGGGTTGCGGGGCCCCGCGCACACCGTTTGGAAACCTCTATCTCAGCAACGGGATCTGGCCCTACGGCACTTCGAATCTCGGTTCCGGGTACTGCGCTGCACTGGTGGTGGCGGATGATCTCGGGGTCAAGAAGGACCAGGACTGGTGGCGACACGACGCACTCGGGGCGGGCTTCGAGATGCTGCGCGGTCGGGGCATCGAAATCGATCTTCACCTCGACTGAACTTCGGGCAACGAGCAGACGAGGGCTTGGGTGAAACGTGAAAAAGCTGGATGAACAATACGATGTGATCGTGATCGGCGGGGGACCCAACGGCCTAACAGCCAGCGCCTATCTCGCGCGCGCAGGAGCGAAGGTACTGCTCCTCGAACGCCATCACGAAGGCGGGGGCGGCCTGATCACTGAAGAATGGTCGGGCTTTCGTTTCAACACCCACGCCAAGCTGATGTTGATGATGGACGTGATGCCGCCCTACCGCGACCTCGATCTCGGCGGCTGGGGCTGTCGCTATGTGCAACCCGACGTGGCGGCCTCCATCCTGACTCGCGATGGCCGGGCCATGACGTTCTACTCGGACATCCAGAAGACGGCCCAGAGCATCGCGCGCTTCTCTCCCGACGACGCAGAGCGCTACGTCGGGGTCATGGAAGACTGGTACACGATCGTCAACGAGGCGCTCATTCCAGCCACCTACGCCCAGCCAATTCCCATGCTCGACATGGTCGTGAGCTATCAACAGAGCGAAGTCGGCGCCCTCATCAACGAGATGGCGGAAGAGACGTTCCTCGAAACACTGGATGCGGCGGGATTCGAAAACGAGTTGCTCAAGACTGCCCTGCTCTACCTGGGCACCATGTACGGAATGGATCCTGAGGGCGGTCTGGGTTTCATGCTTCCGCTGTTCGTGACCCGTCTCCTTCACGCCAGCATCGTGCAAAGTGGTTCCCACCAGTTGGCGGCTTCGATCTCGCGATTCGCCACGCGACACGGCGCGACGATCGAACGCGCAGCCGAGGTCTCGCGGATCCTCACGGATGGCACCAAGGCGGTCGGTGTGCGACTGACCAGCGGCGAAGAGATTCTCGCGCAGAAGGTCGTCACCACCACGAATCCGCAGACGACCTTCCTAGATCTGATAGGGGAGGATACCTGTCGCGCCGCTTCCGATACGTTGGTTTCGACGACGAAGGCCTGGGAATGGGAATCGACGAGTCTCATCAACGTCCACTACGCCCTCTCCGAGAGACCGCGCCACGATGCCGCGGCCTTCGACCCCGATGCCGACAGAGCTCTGATCAAGATCATGGGCGTCGAGACGTGTGACGAACTCCTGGAACACATCGCGGCCGTGAAGCAGGGGCGCTTCGGCTTTATCGGCGCCGGACTCACGATGACCGACTTCGATCCCATGCAAGCCCCCGTCGACGTCGAGTCCGGAAGTGCCGTCGCATGCTGGGAGGCCCTCGCACCGTACGAGAACGCGGAAGGCAGCTGGGACGCACTCGAGATCGACTACGCCAAGAAGATCCTGGAGGTGTGGAGCGCGTACGCGAGCAATCTCGAGAACGCGACCGTCATTCGCCAGTACGTGAATCATCCCCTGCACATCGAGAATCGGCTTCCGGACATGAAACAGGGATCGATCAAGCACGGAGCCTATCTTCCCACCCAGATGCTCTCGAATCGGCCGAATGCCGACTGCTCCTCCTATCGCACGCCGATCGAAAATCTCTACGTCTGCGGCGCGAGCGTCTGGCCCGGTGGCATGGTCCTGCTCGGCGGCGGGTACAATGCAGCGGGCGTCGTTGCGGACGATCTTGGCCTGGAGCGCTGGTGGACCGAACCGGAGTATGTCGCCGAAGCGCGAAAGAAGGGGCTCGTGGGCGGATGAACTTCTGGTCGAAGGGACTGGGCGAGAAGACGATCGATCTTCATCTCGGCAAGGGCGAGGCACACCCCGGCGCCGACCAGCTCTACGTGAAGGGACAGACCGAGGCGCCGGTTTCCTGGGAGTACATCGTGGCCCTGCGGGGCGAGGACTTCGTGGATTTCTTCGCACTCCTACGCGACCCGGCGATGGCGGACTTCATCTACGACTCACCGGATCGCTGGCGCTTGCTCGGAGGGATGATCGCCGGAGGGATTCGAGCCGGAGGCCGGATCGCCTTCGCCGCGCTGCGTAACGCATCGAGAACTGGCGTCACGACGGAACTGGTCGAACTCGAGCTTCCACCTCGTTCGGTCGCGAAGAAGACGCGCGGACAAGGCAGGCGACTCGGGTCCAGGCGGCTTGCCGGCGCCACAGGAATTGCAACGGACACGAAACCCGCGATGACCGGACAGAAGCCACAGACCGGTCGAGAAGAGGAGAAGAAGTCATGACCGAAATTCTGACGGGAACGGATCGCTCGGCTGGGATCAACTATCAGAAGCTACTGGACACCGACAGTCATCCCGTTCGCGATATTCTTCGAGTCGAATCGCCCATGCCGCCGGGCCCCACAAGAGTTCCCGTTGAGCGCTACTTCTCGCAGGAATTTCACGACCTGGAAGTGGAGAAGGTCTGGAAGCGCGTCTGGCAGATGGCCTGCCACGAAGACGATATTCCCGACGAAGGCGACTATCTCGTCTACGACATCGCCCATCTCTCTTTCCTCATCGTTCGCTCCGGACCCGATGAGTTCAAAGCTTTTCACAACGCCTGTCCCCACCGTGGACGACTCTTGCGCGATGAACGTGGCAAGTGGGCGGGCGAACTGCGCTGTGCGTTTCACGGCTGGAGCTGGCGCCTCGATGGATCACTGAAAGAGATCCCGTGCCAATGGGATTTCCCGTCGATCAAGGAGGATGAATTCGGTCTCCATGACATAAAGGTGGGGCGCTGGGGAGGCTTCATCTTCATCAATCCCGATCCGGACTGCGAACCGCTGGAGAGCTATCTCGGCAATCTATCGGATCATTTCACACTTCTTCCCTACGAGAGACGATACAAGGCGGTTCATGTCGCCAAGGTCCTGCGTTGCAACTGGAAGGCCGCGCAGGAGGCCTTCATGGAGGCCTATCACGTCGTGGCCACCCACCCCACCATCCTCGGCGCCATCGGCGACGCGAATTCCAAGTACGACGTCTTCGGCAATTTCTCGCGAGCGATCTCGCCAAACGGAACACCGAGTCCCCATCTAGCGGGTATGCCGGCGGCGGAGCCGCTTCCAGATGCCACTCTCTACCGGAAGCTCAGGCACGCACTCAGCGGACATATCTTCGAGGCCGGCGATGACGGGCTCGTTCACGTGACGACCAAGGATGGAGCGGTCAGCAAGTTCACCGCTGAAGGCCTTCACGTCGAAGGTCCGCTCGGGCAGGCCGATCCGAACATGTGCGGTTGGATCGGTGGACGCCACCTTCCCGACAGCGAAGGCACACCCGCCTTGCCACCGATTCCAGCGGGATCCGAGCAGAACGTACGTTCGGCTTTCGCGGCCCCGGCGCGCGAAGGACTGCGAGCGACGCTCGGCGATCAGGTCGACGGATTCAGCGACGCCGAACTGATCGACTCGATCTACTACACGGTTTTTCCCAATTTCCATCCGTGGGGATCGTTCAACAACATCGTCTACCGCTTCCGACCCAATGGGAGCAATCCAAACGAGTGCATCCACGAGTGCATGTTCTTCTTGCCGCGGCCAACGGGCGAATGTCCTCCGGCGGCTCCGATCCACTGGTTGGGAGTAGACGACGATTGGGTCGACGCACCGGAACTCGGCATGTTCGCCAAGGTTTTCAACCAGGACGTGTACAACCTGCCGCGTGTGCAGCGGGGACTGAAGACCATGAAGCAGCCGTTCGCGATCTTTGCCGACTACGGTGAAACAAAGATCCGGCACTTCCACAAGCTGCTGGAAGAGCGGCTGCAGAAATAGACGAGCCCTACGCGGCAACTCGCGGAACCGGGTGCGGTGCCCCGTCAGCTCAGCTGGGGACCTGTAGCGCTCTGGGCAGGCTGCCGTCCAGATAAGCCTGCTCTTCCATTCGTTCGGCGATGCGCCAGCCTTCGGGCGTGCGGACGAGCTTGTCTATGTAGTACGCACCTACCGTGAAGATGTGCAGGGAGCCGTCCGGATTGGGAAAGCCCATGGGATTGACGACCAGGGTCTTGCCCGTTGCGGTATCGCCGTCGAGTTCAATGACCGAATTGCTGATCGCGTGCACGGTCATCGGAAACGCGGCGAGTGCCTTGCCTAGCCACTCGCGAACCTCAGGGTAGCTACCCGCTACCCCGCCGGAACTCACGTAGTCGATTTTCGCATCGGGCAGAAAGCACTGGTCGAGCAGATTCCAGTCCTTGTCGTCGATCGCAGTGGTGTAGCGGATCAGCAGATCGTCGATTTCGATGCGGTCCGAGATTTCCTGAAGCGAGAGCGCCATGGGAGTCCTCCGGGTCTTGGGTTCGTCGATAATTTCAGTCGGATTCTTGTGCTTCGCGTATGCGCGCTTCGCGCAGCGCCGAGCGGCGCACCTTACCAGCATCGTCGCGCAGCGGCTGTTTCACGTATTCGAAACTGCGCGGGATCTTGTAACGCACGAGGTGTTCGGAAAGATGGGCGCGCAGCTGGTCGTCCGTCACTCCGTCGGGCGCGTCGACGATCGCATGCACAGCAAGACCCAGGTCTTCTTCGGGCAGGCCGATGACTGCACTGGAGCGCACGGTCGGATAGGCGTCGATCGCGGCTTCGACTTCGGCGGGATACACATTGGCTCCGCCGGTCACGATCATGTCGGTCTTGCGATCGGCCAGGTAGAGATAGCCATCCTCATCCAGGTAACCCATATCGCCCAATGTCTCCCAACCGTCGTCGGTCGACCGGGCTTGCGCACCGATGTAGCGATAGGTGCTGCCCTGCCCGCCCGGCGGCATCATATAGACCTCACCGATCTCTCCGGTGGGAACGTCCTTCCCCGCCGAATCGAGGATGCGCACCTTGCGCCCGGCGGTGGGCTTGCCGACCGAGCCGGGGTGTTCGAGCCATTCGCTGCCCGAGATCAGCGTACCGCCGATGCGTTCGGAGCCGCCGTAGGCTTCCATGATCTTCTCCGGACCCAACCAATCAATCCAGGCGCGCTTGAGCCAATCCGGACTCGCCGCTCCCGAACTCATGACCACTTCCAGTGAACTCAGATCGTAACGAGCGCGCACTTCGTCTGGCAGTTTCCAGATGCGCTGCATCATGGTCGGCACGAACAACACCCAGCTCACGCCCTGCTCTTCGATCCGCCGCAGACAGGCCTCCGGTTCAAAACGGGGCATGAGCACGATGCGCCCCCCCGAGAAGAGCGTCTGCCAGGATGTGATGAAAGGTCCAGCGTGGTACAGCGGTCCGGGAACCAGAGTCGTTCCCCCGACGCGCATGCCGTTCTCTGCGACTTCGGGATCCGTCACTCCTGGCGTCTTCTCGACGATCACCTTGGGCCGACCGGTGCTTCCCCCTGAGGTCATGGCGCGCGCACACTCGGGCGTAACCTCGGGCAGGATCGCGTCGGAGAGCGCTGTGTCGGGTTCAAATCCCGCAACGAGGCTGACTCGAGCGGACTGTTCTCCCGGTTGCGCTCCGATCAGGAGTGCGGGGTTCGTCGTCTCGATGATCGCGCGTCGCTCGATTTCCGGCAGATACGAGGAGATCGGAGAAGGCGTAGCTCCCAGCTTCCAGACGGCGAGCACGACCTCGAAGAACTCGATCGAGTTGGGCAATGCGATCGTGACCAGATCGCCCTCCTTCACACCCATTTCCCGATAAGCGCGAGCCAGGCGATTGGAACGGCGTTCGAGTTCTGCGCGCGTGGCGCTTCGGTCTTCGAACACGATCGCCTCGAAATCGGGCGCCTGCTCGGACAACCAGCCGAAAGCTCGTCCAAAAGACATCTGCATGCGGCCGATCCTAACAGGAATCCCCGAAGCTCACGGCGGGTTGCGCTCTACTCGGCAACGAAGCTGTTCTCCGCCTCACCGGCGAGCACCTGCTTGAGCACCTTGCCCGTTGCATTGCGGGGCAAGGGGGCGTCGCGCAGCTCCCAGTGTGCGGGCACCTTGTAAGTGGCCAGGGTTTTGCCCACGAAGAGCGCCAGGGCGTCCGTGTCGAGCTTCACACCTGCACGCGCGACGACGAAGGCCTTCACCTCCTGGCCAAGTTCCGGATGGTCGACACCGACGACGGCCGCCTCTTCGACGTCTGGGTGAACTTCGAGCCGGTGCTCGATCTCCACCGGATAGATGTTCTCGGCGCCGCGCAGGATCAGATCGCGCGCGCGCGCGTTGATGTACAGGCGCCCGTCTTCGATACGGCCGACGTCGCCCGTGAACAGCCAGCGACCCGCTCCAATCGTCTCTGAAGTCGCCTTCGGATTGCGCCAGTACTCGAGCATGATCAACGGGCTGCGGATACATACCTCGCCCTCTCGTCCATCGGGGAGGGTGCGGCCTTTTTCATCTCGGATCTCGACCTGCACGCTGGGCAGAGGGCGTCCGACCGTGGCCGGGAATTTCTCGAGTTCGTCGGCCCAGGCGATCGTCGCGATCGCACCCGACTCCGTCAGACCGTAACCGGTCCCCATGCCCGCACCTGCGACCGGGAACTGCTTGCGAATGCGCTGCATCAGATCGGCACTCAGGGGTGCACCGCCGGAACCGATGCCGATCAGGCTGGATAGATCGTACTTCGCGAGGTCGGGGTGGTTGAGGACCCTGTGCGCCATATCGCCCATCGGAGACCAGTTCGTGACCTCTTCCTTTTCGACCAGGCGCATCACGTCGACGGGATCGAAGCGACCGGAACGCCAGACGGTTTTTGAACCACTCGCGAGCATCATCAGAGCGCCCGTGTACAACCCCGAAACGTGAAAGAGCGGACTGGTCACGAGCACGCAGGTCGGCCGGCGCGGACCGGATGCCTGAATGCCGCGCTCCGCGGCGAGCAGCATCGCCCGCAGCCCGTGTAAGAACTGCAGACCGAGTGCCGCAATCAGATTGCGATGGCTTGCGACGGCCCCCTTGGGTCGGCCGGTCGTGCCGCTGGTGTACAGGATCGAGGCGGGATCGTCTTCGTCGATCGCGGTCTCGGGCAACTCCGCATTGGGCGCGTACTGCACGAGCTCCCTGAACTCGGCTTCCATTTCGACGACGGGTACGCCGACGTCTTCTCCAGCGAGCCGTGCGATGCGTTTTCGATCGCCGATCAGAAGCTTCGGCTCACTATCGGCAAGGCCGTAGAGGATCTCGTCGGCCGCCCACCAGCCGTTCAGGCCGACCGCGATTGCACCCAGGCTCGTCACGGCCCAGTAGCTGATGATCCACTCTGGACAATTCGCAGCCAGGATCGCCACGCGATCGCCCTTGCGCACATCGAAGCGTTCTTGCAGTGCGCGCGCGACCGACGCCACCTGACGGGCGTGCTGCGCGAACGTGATACGACGATCCTCGTACACGATGTACTCGGCATCTCCTCGTTCTGCAGACTGGGCGAGGAGTTCGCGCAGGTTGCCGGCGCGATTCCTGAACACCGCTTGCGTCTCACCGAGCACGTCTTCTTCGGCGAGTTCGAATGGACCGCCGGGGCCGGTGAGCTGAGCTTCGATCTCCTGGATACCCAATCTATGAACTCCGCCTGGTCTTCGAGGCCACGCAGACGCGCGAGCTTCGAACGGGCTCAGGTAGCGCGGTTCAGGGGCAAATCGATACCCGCCTGCCGCAGTACTTCCGTTGCGTAGCTTCCGGAGCGGAGTGCGAACTGCAGCCAGCAGCGTTCTCCCTCGACCTCGACTTCCGGCGTTTCAAGGAACGGGACCAGCAGGGGCCGGCGTTCCCCAGGACTGCGCATGACCCCCTCGCGCTCGAACGCCGCCCAGTCAATAGCCACGTCCGCGCTCCACGCGCGTTCTTCAGCGTCGATTGCGGGATCGGGACGTTGTTTCGCGGTACCCGGAAGCGGTCCGGTCGTGAAAGCATCGAGCTCACCCGGCTGCGCGCGGCGCGTCGTGCTCTCGGCATCTTCAGCCGCACAGCGAAACACGCCACCGCGCGGAGAACGTCCCAGGTCTCCTTCGCGGAGTGTGTAGAGCAATCCAGCGCGCTCTCGTTCCGCGAGTACGGCGTTGAAGATCGCGCTCTGCCCGGCCGACGCAATCAGCTTCAAGTACGCGGGACCGGCCGAGTGCAGGGCCTGGCGGGGATCACCACCCTTGCGAAGCTTGCCAAGTACACGCCCGTCCGCGCCGTGTCGATAGCCGTCGGGGAGTTCGTCCTTCAGAGTCCATACACCGGTCGGGTCGATCACCCATTCCACGGCGCGGGCGAAATCAGCGCGGGCCCAGGCGCGTGCGATCTCCAGCGATGCACCGTTGAAACCGAAGCGCTGCGGACCGAAGCCATTGCGCAGTCCCTGGTGTTGCAGATTCCGCAGTACTTCGTGCAACGTGGTGACTTCGTCTGGCGAAACCTCGAGACACAGGCGAAAGCGGTTCCCGCGCAGATGTCCGCGCCGAAGCTTGTTGCGGTGGCGCGAGACGAGCAGGATCTCGATACGAGCACCGCCCCGGTTCAGTGAAGCGAGGCCCTGAAGGGACTCTTCGGAACCGGACCGAATACTGAATCGTTGTCGGGTGATCGCGTGGCGATCCTTGCGCCCCGCGTAGCCGATGTTTGCGCGGGGAAGCCCGGTGCACTGGGCCAATCGCTCCGCGACGGCCTCGGTGGTCAGGCCTTGCTTCTCGATCTCGACGTACAGGTGTTCGCCGTCGCCCGAAGGTTCGTAGGCGGGGATCTCATGAACGAGGAAGTGTTCACTGCCAGCCAGGAGTTTAGCCATGGGGAGCTACATGCTTACCGGAAGCTGAAGTTGACCGCTCCGATTGAAACACGTTCTAATAATGGAATCCAGTCGAAATCAGCGCTCCGCTGGGAACCTCGATCAGGGAGAGAGGCCATGTACATCGATCTGACCCCGGAATTGAAGACCCTGCGCGAGGAACTGCGCAGCTACTTCGCCGACCTGATGACCAGCGAGTTGAAAGCGGAACTCGCGGCGGGCGGCGAAGGCGGTGGCCCCGAATACCGCAAGGCCCTCAAGAAGATGGGTGCGGACGGCTGGCTCGGGATCGGCTGGCCGGAGGAGTACGGCGGACAGGGGCGCACGCCGCTGGAGCAGTACATTTTCGCCGACGAGGTCCAGCGCGTTGGCTACCCACTGCCTTTCCTCACCCTGGGCACAGTCGGCCCAACACTCATGAAATTCGGCAGCGAAGAGCTCAAAGCAGATTTTCTGCCGAGAATCCTGGCCGGCGAGCTGCACTTCGCGATCGGTTACTCGGAACCCGCCGCGGGCACCGATCTGGCGAGCCTCACCACCCAGGCCCATCGCGAAGGCGACGAGTGGGTGATCAACGGACAGAAGACCTGGACGAGTCTGGCCGACTTCGCCGACTACATCTGGCTGGCCGCGCGCACCGATCCCGACGTGAAAAAGCACCGCGGTATTTCGATGTTGATCGTCCCCACAACGGCGCCGGGGTTCAAGCTGACCGAAATCCGCACGATGGCCGACGTGCGAACGAATGCCACCTATTACGACAACGTCCGCGTGCCCGCTCACTATCTGGTCGGCGGCGAGAACAACGGCTGGGGATTGATCACCAGCCAGTTGAACCACGAGCGCGTCTCGCTGTTCCCGATCGGGCCTTTTCAACGCATGCAGGCCGAACTCCGCGAGTGGGCACAGGAGACCAAGCTGGCGGACGGGCGCCGTGTGATCGACCAGCCCTGGGTTCGACAGAACTTTGCACGCGCACACGCGGGTGGCGAGGCGATCAAGCTCATGCTCTGGAAGCAAGCCTGGACGCTCACGCACAGCACTCTGCACCCGGCAGCAGCTTCGACGGTCAAGGTCTTCGCAAGCGAATTCTTCGTCGACGCCTACCGCTGGTTGCTGGAAATCCTGGGTTCTGTCGGAAAGTTGGAACGCAGCTCACCGGGTGCGGTTATTCAGGGTCGAATCGAACGCATGTATCGCTCCGCACTCATCCTGACGTTCGGCGGCGGAACCAACGAAGTGCAACGCGACATCATCGCGATGGCCGGGCTCCAGATGCCCAACTACAAGGAATAGTGGGATGGACTTTTCGTACTCGGAAGATCAGGAAGCCCTGCGCAACCTCTCGCGAGAAATCCTCGCCGACAAGGCGACGCACGAGCGCCTTTGTGAGATCGAAGCCGGCGACGAAGGCTGGGATCGCGAACTCTGGGCCGAGTTGTGCAAGGCCAGTCTCGTCGGCGCCTGCCTGCCGGGAGCTTTCGGCGGAATGGACCTCGGCATCATCGAGATGACCATCCTGCTCGAGGAAGTCGGCCGCGCTGTCGCGCCCGTGCCGCTCTGGGCAACTCTCGCACTGGCCGCACTGCCGATCGCCGAACTGGGGAACGATGAGCAGAAACAACGCTGGCTGCCCGGTGTCGTTTCGGGTGAGGTAATTCTGACGGGCGCCTTTGAGGAACCCGACTCGGTGAATCCCCTCGAACCTTCGACGAAGGCCGATCGGGATGCCAAGGGCTGGCGTCTGTACGGTACGAAGATCTGCGTTCAATCCGCGCACGTGGCGGCACGTGTGCTCGTACCCGCGCACGCTGAAGACGGAAAGATCGGACTCTTCCTGATCGATCCGAAGGCTTCGGGCGTGAAGCTCGAGCGGCAACGCGCGACCAATCGCGAGCCGGTCTTTACGCTGGTGCTAGAAGGCGCCCGCGCCGAACAACCCGACGTGCTCCAGGAACCGACGAGCGACGAGTCGATCCTGCGTCGAGTCGTCGAGCGAGCAACCGTGGGCCTGTGCGCGATGCAACTGGGCGTGGCCGATCGCGCGCTGCGTATGACTGCGGAGTACACCACGGAACGCGAGCAGTTCAACCGGCCAATCGGCAGCTTCCAGGCCGTGCACACGCGCGCAGCCGATGCATATGTACAGGTCGAAGCCATGCGGGTAACCCTCCAGCAAGCGGCTTTTCTGCTCTCGGAGAACCGGCCCGCTTCAATCGAGGTTTCGGTGGCGAAATACTGGGCCGCCCAGGGCGGCAGTTTCACGACGTACGCCGCACAACACCTGCACGGCGGCATCGGGATCGACAATGACTACCCGCTCCACCGCTCCTACATCTGGTCCCGGCATCTGGAGCTGACGCTGGGCGCAGCCGCCAATCATCTGGAATGGATCGGCGACCAGCTCGCGGAAACACCCTCCGTTTCGTAAGTGATGCCGATCACCGCTGGAATGTGATCTCCACCCGACTCTCTTTCGCAGACCTGCCGATAGACTGGATTGAAGGCAGAACCTTGGGGGAGTGGACAGCGTGCGAAACAAGCGACGAATCCATCTTTCAGAACCGATTCGCGCCGCCTTTGTGGCGGGCAACTCGGAAGGTCGAGGTGTGGTTCAGGACGTGTCTCTCGAGGGCTTCTTCGTTCGCAGCCCTCTTCTGCCCAGAGAAGGCACATCGATCGTCGCCGCATTCAAGACACTTTCGGGCGGTCGTGTATCCGTTCACGGTATCGTGCGCTGGAATACGGCCAACCTCGACACCACCACACTCGGCACCTGTGGTTTCGGCGTGAGCGTGACCCGCCGCAGCGGAGACTACATCGGCTTCGTGGATGGCGCACTGGCGGCAGCGGCCGATCTCGTTCAGACCTGACTCACCTCGGAGTTCTGGTTCCGACGGGGATGCTCTTTCGTTACAGCGCAACGGGCGCAACAAACGCAGCCCGCGCCTGCTATTCGACTTCGGGCTTGCGAACCGAGAGCAGGAGTTCGAAATAGGCTTCGGGTGCCGAGACGATGCGCAGCCCGAGACCGCCCATTTCCAGCGCCGCGAGGGAACGATGTGATGTGCGCCGGCGAGCGACGCGGGCAATCAGATCGATGGGGTCGGAGTCGACGTCGTAGAGGCGTACTTGAACCTCGGTGTCTTCATCCGCGACGGTTTTGGTTTGGATGAACAGGCCTCGAGCAGACAGGTCAGTCACCACACCCCGGCAGTTCTGACCCCGGATGCGCATCTCGCAGGTGATCCTCCGGGCGCTGCGATCGAAATCCCGTCGCGACTTGTCAGATTCATTCCGGGCCACGGATCGGATCATCGGAGTCAGAAGCCCGACGCTTGAGCGACCGATCTCGAAGCGAGGCCAGACTAGTCGGCGGGCCAGACGGCCCGTCGCGCGATGGCCCGCTCGAGCAGCTCCAGATACCGCTCGCGTGAAACCTCCAAGCAGCCTAGACGCTTCAGGTGGGGCGTGCTGAACTGCGTGTCGAGCAGCTCGAAACCACCGGAATTCAGTCGCTCCACGAGATTCACCAGACAGACCTTCGACGAGTCTGTACCCCCGTCTTCGGGCCGACTGAACATGCTCTCACCGCAGAACGCGGCACCGGCCTGAACACCGTAGAGCCCACCTACTAGCTTGTCGTCGCGCCATGCTTCCACGCTATGGGCATGCCCGAGTTCGTGCAGTCTCACGTAGAGGCGAATCAGCCGCTCGTCGAGCCAGGTCTCCTCCCGCCCGGCGCGCGAAGCGCTACAAGCTCGGATCACCTGCTCGAAATCGCTATTCGTGCGCACCTCGAAGCGCCCGCTGCGCACCACGCGAGCCAGACTGTGCGGCACATGCAGTCCGTCGAGCGGGATGATGGCGCGGGGATCCGGACTGTAGAAATCGAGTTGCCCGGTGCGCGAGTCGGCCATGGGAAAGATGCCACGCCTATAGGCCCAGAGGAGCATCTCGGTTGTGGGCCGCTGGGGATCCATACGCGCGCCAGAACGTGTCACAGGGCTCGTGTCCGGGCAAGCGGGGCATATGGCAGGCCAGCAACGGTCTTCACCATCCTGTCACCTACTCGACACGCCTGCGTGAACGCCTCCGGCTAGAATCGCCGGAAAATGAACCCCAAAGGAGAAAACGGATGTTCTTCACAGAGTGCGCGCGCAGAATCGGCATCATCGCGGCATTCCTGCTGTCGACGGTATTTCTCGCCCTGCCCCCCTTCCCGGTCAGTGCTGAAGAAACCACAGTCGAAGAAATCGTCTCGATCCTCAGGGAAAAGGGACTGATCGACGAGGCGCAGGAAACCCAGCTTCTGGACCGGCACATGGCCGAACGGGCGACGTCCCCGGCGTCGGTCGCTGCGGGAATCAGCAAAGGCATCGAATTCACGGGCGATTTGCGCCTGCGACACGAGACATCCTGGCAGGATACGAATGCGAACGGTTTGAGCAAGAACGATGATCGATACCGCTTTCGCTATCGCGCACGCATCGGTTTCAAGAAGCGAATCAATCCCTGGGCCAAGGTGGGAATGCGCCTTGCGAGCGGTTCCTTCGAAAACGACAGCACGAACCGCTCCGCGGGTACGGAGGTCGTTGCGAGCACGACGAGGGACCGCGGTGAGGACTTCGATTTCGGCAATGATCCGCTCTTCATCGATCGCGTCTGGGCGGAGTTCAAGCTGCCCACTGGCGAGATCGACACGAAGCTGGTGGCCGGAAAGGTCGGCAACCCGTTCATCTGGAAAAATGGCAAGGACCTCTTGCTCTGGGATCGGGACATCAGCCCCGAAGGACTCTATTTCAAGACCTCGCTCGAACTCAATGACGTCGCGTCCGTATTCGCCACGGTCGGTGGCTTCGACGTGGACGAGAACAGCTCCAAAGCCGATGGCATGCTCTACGCAGGTCAATTCGGTTGCCATTTCCGGCCCGGAGGAAGCACGAAGGCCGGGATCCGCGCCTCGCTGTATCAGTGGAAAAACCTCGATGCGGACAACGTGGCTAGAGCCGTTGCGGATGGAAATACGGCTGCGCAGACCTTCGATCTGAACGCGAGCGGAATCGGCGACGCAAAGATCGGCGAGATCAGTGGATACCTGACGCTTGCTGGCCTCGAGGACTGGCCCGTGACGATCTACGGAACTTTCGCGCAAAACTTCGACGCGCAATCCATCGGCGCGGCCGACAAGGACGAGGATGCCTACAGCTTCGGTTTCGAGACGGGTAACAAGAAGAAGTGGGGAAAAATCGGCATCGGCTACTTCTATGCCGAAACCAACTCCCTGATCGCGAACTTCATCGACAGCGATGTTCTCGATTCCAACACGAATCGCAAGGGAATCATGGTCTACGCCTCGAAGCGGCTGGGAAATCACGTCGTTCTGAAACTCACCTATTTCGACAGTGACGAAATCAGCGCTGGCGTGGGCAGCGGTAGCAATTCGCTCGACGGTGCGGATCGCAAGCGTTTGAACAGCGATATCGTATTGAAGTTCTAGGGAATCTCTGCACAGGGAGGAATCGAGCGAGAAGCGGGAGTCGCCGTCTGAGCAAGAAGCGTGATCCGATCGCAGATCCGTAGATCTGCAGAGGGTCGCGCGACGCAGCGCAGGCGGATGCATCGCGCTTCGCAGCCGCAGCCTCCCTGTGCAGAGGTTCCCTAGGCGGATTGGGGTCTCCACCAGGGGAGGAGTGACGGATCGTCAGTCGGTTACTGGCTCACGCATCGTCACGAACTCCTCGGCGGAAGTCGGGTGGATACCGATTGTCGCGTCAAACTGCTGTTTGGTTGCGCCGCATTTCACGGCAATCGCGATTCCCTGCATCAGCTCTCCCGGGTCGGTACCGACCATATGAGCGCCCACGACGCGTTGCGATGCGCGGTCGACGACGAGCTTCATCATCGTCTGTTCTTCCCGTCCGGTCAGCGTGTGCTTGAGCGAGCGGAAAACGGAGCGATAGACATCGAGTTCCCCGTAGGCCGCCCGGGCGGCGCTCTCGGTCAGGCCCAAGCATGCGATTGCGGGCTGGCTGAAGACCGCCGAGGGAACGTTCTGATGGTCGGGCTTCATCGGCGTGTCGTTGAAGAGGGTGTTCGCCAGGCAGATTCCCTCGTGGATCGCCACTGGCGTGAGATTCTCCACACGATGGGTCACATCGCCGATCGCGTGGATACTGGGCACAGATGAGCAGGAGTACTCGTCGACCACAATCTCGCCGGATTCATTGAGATCGACCCCCGCACTCTCCAGCCCCAGGTCGTCGGTCAATGGATCGCGGCCAATCGCGTACAGAATCTGCTCGGCTTCGAGCGTCTCGCCGTTTGTACAGCTTGCAACCAGACCCGTTTCCGCGGACTTGATCCCGTCGATCGAGAGGTCGAAGCGCAGATCGATGCCCTGTTTGCGCATCTGATCGGCGAGGGTCGTGCGCACATCGTCATCGAAGCCGCGCAAGAACAGTGGCCCCCGGTAGGCCAGCGTGGTTTCCACGCCCAGTCCGTGGAAGATTCCAGCGAACTCGACCGCGATATAGCCACCGCCCACAACGAGAACCCGCCTGGGCAGTTCCTTCAGGTAGAAGGCTTCATTGGAGCTGATCGCGAGTTCGATTCCGGGGATCTCAGGCATACGCGGCCAACCGCCGACCGACACCAGAATGTGACGAGCCGTGTATTCCTTGCCCGACACTTCGACACGATGGGCATCGACGATACGAGCGCGACCTTCGATGCGCGTGACCCCGGCCTGATCGAGAAGGCGCGCGTAGATACCGTTGAGGCGTTCAATTTCGCGGTCCTTGTTCGACAGCAGTGTGTTCCAGTCAAAGCCGATCTGGCCGACCGACCAGCCGTAGGCCGCAGCATCCTCGAAATCCTGACGGAAGTGCGCCCCGTACACGAAGAGCTTCTTGGGAATGCAGCCGACATTCACACAGGTCCCACCCAGGTAGCGTTCCTCCGCCACCGCGACGCGTGCGCCAAACGATGCGGCAACCCGGCTACAGCGCACACCACCGGAACCCGCACCGATGACGAAAAGATCGTAGTCGTAATCCGGCATTCCGATTTCCCTTGCTGATTCTGGAACCGGCATCGGTGCCGGTCGGAAGTCCGGGATTCTAGCCTGCATTCCTCGCCACTGTGCGCAGCAAGACGCTGGAAATGCGCGGGTTAGCAGGTCGTGGAAAGCCTCCTGGGAAACCTCCTGGGAAACTGTTAAGGAGACGCTCGAAAACTGTCGCTTTCGGGGTCTCCGAGGCTGAAGCTCACGCCCCCTGTCAAACCCGCCACTGGGGGATGCACCTTGGTCACCTTGAGCCAAAGTTCGGCGTCGGCGGGAAGCATGGGCCGGATTCGCACATAGAGCTCGCGGGCGAGTCGCTCGATGGTCTGGAACTCCCGACGCGCAGCAATGTCGCTCGCGAGTTCGATCAATTCTGCATAACAGACGGTGTCCTTGAGCGCGTCGGTCTCGCAGGCGGACGGGGGCTGGGCGAATCGGATGCGAATCCCCAGATCCACGTCCTGTGGAATCCGCCGTTCATCCTCGCTGCAACCGAGGCGCACGTGCAATCGGGCGGCTTCGAATTCCAGAACACTCATGGGGTCTCCTCGCGGTCGGGCTTGCTCGCGAGAAAATCCTAGTCCAGAATCAGATGATTAGCTGCATTAGTCCTATTTTCCATTTTGTTTACTTGTACTGAACAACTGAGCCGCGACCTGATGGACGTCGACCTGAACAAGATGAAGGTTTTCCTGGCCGTACTCGATGCCGACGGCATCAGCGGCGCCGCCAGGGAACTGGGCTTGACCCGCTCGGCCGTGAGCCAGAGCGTGTCGTCCCTGGAGCGCTCGCTGGGCTTGCAGTTGTTCAATCGGCTGGGTCGGCGCCTGGTACTCACCGCCGAAGGTCGACTCCTGGGTCGACAGTTCCGACACCACCAGGACCAGTTGCGCGAAACCCTCGACGAGATCACGCGGGGCCAGCAAGAGGTTCGCGGACTGATCCGCCTGGGGGTATTCGTCGGGGCCTCGCGTTCGAGACTGGCACGTCTGGTGCGTTCGTTCCTCGCCAAGAACGAACACGCGCAGGTGAAACTACTCTACGGATCGCAACGCGAGCTGACACAGATGCTTTTGGACGGAAGACTCGATTATTCCGTAGTCATCGAGCCTTCAGCCGATACGGCGAGCAAGCTCACGGCAACCCGGCTGTACGAACAGGAACTCGTGCTCGTTTCGCGCGAGAACTCGATCCGAGGATCCGCACTCCTCGCCCAGGTGCGCGATCTTCCAGTGGTCGATTACTACCAGAGCGCGCCCCTGATCGATCGCTGGCTGCGTCACCACTTCGGACGCAAAGCGAGTGCAAGCAACGTCCGAGCCTGGGCCGCGAGCACAGACCTGGTACTCGAGCTGGTTCTGGAAGGTGCGGGCGCCGGTGTCGTTCCGAGACACATCGCCAACTCCTTGCTGAAAGACGGGCATCTGCATTTGATCCGCTCCGGAAAAGCGGAACTACAGGACGCCATCTGGCTCGAAGAACCGGCGGGGGCGTTTCGCTCCGCGGCTCTGCGCGCGTTCCGGGAGTCCCTGCTCGACGGCTTCGGAAATACTTGATGTTCCACATCGCTCACGAGATTACGCCGCCAAAGGAACCGCAAAACGCGATTCTCCTGCGCCGTGCGCGCCTGTTCGAAGACCGCGCGGACGCCATCCACGTCATCCAGCGCCCCGAACGCTGGTCGAGTCTCGAGGCCTCGATCGCACTCGTCCGATCGGGCATGCACGCGGTATGGCATGTGGCAAATCGCGGAAGATCGGAGACCGAGATCCGCTGCGATATCGAGCGGGCGCTCGAAGGCGGAGTGCGTTCCGTTCTGTGTCTGCGCGGCGAACACGATGCGGTCGACAAGCCCGACACACCGAAACTGCGCGAACTCGTGGATCTGCTGCGAACGGCGGATCCTGAGCTGCGCATCGGGGTAACCGCGAACCAGTACGGATCTGCTGAACGCGTGCTGGCAAACCTGCTGCCGAAGCTGGACGCGGGCGCGGATTTCGTCCAGATGCAGCCGGTCTTCGGGCTCGACGATCTGGAGAACCTGGCCGAAGCAATACGAAGGCACGCGCCGCAAGCGCAGATCCTGGCGATGCTCATGCCGCTCTGCTCCGAGCAGGACGCCGAGCGGATCGCCTCGCGACTGGGCGTTCGCATCCCGGAGACGGTGCGAGACGAACTGAGCGAAGGCGGGGCCGAAACGGGCTGGCGAGTATTCGCAGAGCATTTGCGAGAGCTGCGTGAGAGCCAGCTCGTCGACGGCGTGGCACTGATGACCCTGCGCGCGGATCCGGCCCCCGGCGACATCGAGCGCATCGCCCATCTGCTCCAACATCCCTGAGGCCTGCGGGCTAGGGAACCTCTGGACAGGGAGGCTGCGGCTGCGAAGCGCGATGAATCCGCCTGCGCTGCGTCGCGCGACCCTCTGCAGATCTACGGATCTGCGATCGGATCACGCTGCTTGCTCAGGCGGCGACTCCCGCTTCTCGCTCGA
>JAAELY010000169.1 GCA_024226335.1 bacterium | reverse complement strand
TCAGGTTCAGTGCGGAACCGAAACGCTGGATGAAAGTGACCGCGCCAGCCTGGCCTTGCATCGGGTTCTGCTCCGTGCGGGCTCGGTGCGTCTGCCAGTTCGATAGAGCGCGCAGGTAGATCTCGCCACGATCACGGACCCGAGGGTCGTCTCCGCAATCCTGCGCCATCTGGGCCTCTCAGCCCGCGCCCCGCCGGAACCCGTCAACGCCGATGAGACACTCGATCGTTCGCTTTACTGAGCAATTCCTCCAGTCGTTGATGTTCCGGGTGGGTTGATCCAGACCGCTTCGGGAAGTGGGCTGGGTTTCGGGGTACCCCGGAGGAAGCGTTCAGGATGAGCCGCCCATGTGGCTTCCAGCATGCGCGTTCTTTCGCGATGACTGCGGATGCTGGAGTTGATTGCGGTGCTCACGCACCGGTTGGCACCCGGCCAGGACTCGATACTTCCTATCCGCCGATGAATCAGCACTCAAGGACGCGATGGAATAGGCGATCCCGACTGGGCTACTGGCCCAGGGACTCGTGAACCAGCTCGCGAAAGGCCTCCGCTGCCGGCGAGAGGCGTACGCGGGTGGGATAGACCAGGCCCAATGTGCGCAGCTCCGTCCGCCCGAAGACGCGGATCGCGGCGATCCGACCGCTCGCAACCTCGTCGGCGACAGCGATCTCGGGGACGATCGAGATCCCGAAGTCGAGCGCGACGAGTCGGCGGATCAGGTCGATGCTCGCGAGCTCCATGGCGACTTGGGCGTGGACGCCCGCGGCCACGAGGGCCTCATCGATGAAGGCGCGCGTGCGAGAGCCCCGATCGAGCAGAAGGAGTGGCAGGCCGGCCAGCTCCGAGAGGCGGACGCGCCGCCGACGGGCGAGAGGGTGAGAAGCGGCACAGATGAGAACGTCCTCGCGCTGGGTTACGGGCTCCGCCACGAGTCGTGATTCACCGGTTGGGAGTGTCACCAGACCCAGGTCCACCTCGCCAGCGAGCACCTGACGGACGGTCTCGGGAGAGGGCCGATTGGAGATGCGCACCTCGACCGCCGGATAGCGCTCACGGTAGAGCTCGAGGACCGGCGGGAGGAGATGACACGCATTCGTGTCACTCGTTCCGATGGAAACCACTCCGCTGGTCAGCTCGCGGAGCCCAGCGAGGGCGGTGAAGCCCGCGTCGAGTTCCGAGAACGCCCTGGACGCGTGCTCGAAGAGCACCTCCCCCGCCTGTGTAAGGCGCACGCGCCGCCCGGAGCGATCGAAGAGCCGCTCACCGAGATCGTCTTCGAGCGCCCGAATCACCTGGCTCACAGCCGGTTGCGTGCGACCGAGACGCAGGGCGGCGCGGGAGAAGCTCCTCTCCCGCGCGACCTGCACGAAGGCATTCAGACGATCTAAATCCATAAGACTATCTTATCCATATTATCCAAAACATCCATTTGACTGATCTATAGACCTGTTCCACCGTCTTCCCCGGCCGCACTGGAGCGGCGGAGGAGAATCGCCATGCCCGTCACTGCCGTAGTCGGGGCCTGCTGGGGAGACGAGGGCAAGGGGAAGCTGACCGACGCAGTAGCAGCCGATGCGCAGTGGGTCGTGCGCTTCCAGGGGGGGCGAAACGCCGGCCACACGATCGAGAGCAGATGGGGCCGCTTCGCATTGCACTTGTTGCCCTCCGGGGTGTTTCGAGCGACGACGGCGAACGTGCTGAGGCCGGCTGTCGCTCTCGATCCTCCTGCCTTGTTCGAGGAACTCGCGGGGCTCGAGCGGGCCGGAGTGCCCGCCCCCAGGCTCTACGTCTCGGATCGGGCTCAAGTGGTCCTCCCGCACCACGCCGAGTTGGATGATCTGGAAGAGGAGCGACTCGGAGCGGACCAACTCGGCACGACGCGGGTCGGAATCGCGCCGTTCTACGCAGAGAAGGCCCGTCGAATCGGAATTCAGGTGTGTGACCTCTCCGATCCTAAACGCCTCGAGTCCCGCCTCGATGCCGGACTCGCGCAACGCAACGCTCTGCTCTGCGGGCTCTACGGCGCACCTCCGCTCTCGATCGGAGCCTTGGTCGATGAGCTGACCGAGTGGGGCCGCCGCCTGCAGCCCTACGTCGCGGACACGACGACTCTGCTCCACGAAGCTCTCGCTCGCGGCGAGCGGATCATCGTCGAGGGCCAGCTCGGCGCTCTGCGCGATCCCGACCACGGGATCCATCCCTTCACGACTTCGTCGTCGCCCCTGGCGGGATACGCCGCGACGGGCGCGTGCATCCCGCCAACCGCTTTCGACACGATCATCGCGGTGGTGAAGGCGTACTCCTCGAGTGTCGGGGGAGGACCCTTCGTGACCGAACTCTCGGGAGCGACGGCCGAGGCACTCCGCGTCGCTGGGCGTGAGTTCGGTGCCACGACGGATCGACCTCGACGGGTCGGCCACTTCGACGCCGTCGCCGCCCACTACGGCTGCCGCGTCCAGGGAGCGACGGAGGTCTGCCTGACCTTGCTCGACGTACTCAGCGAACGAGAGAGCCTGCAGATCTGCACGGCCTATGAGATCGACGGGATGCTCGAAACCGTCTTCCCGACGATGCCCCGACTCGAGCGCGCCTCGCCGGTCTACGAATCCTGGCCCGGATTCAGCGGCGACCTCGGAGCCGTGTGGAGCGCAGAGGATCTCCCGGAGGAGGCCCGGCGCTACGTCGATCGCATCGAGGAGCTGATCGCATGCCCGATCCGCTGGATATCGGTCGGCCCGGGGCGCGACGCACTCATCCGCAGACGCTGATCACCACGAAGGTCGTATTCAAGGGCTCTGGGCGATATCCAAGCCGGTGGAAGCGCACCGAGAGATGATCCCCCAATCCCGCGAGTACCTCAGCCTGCTTATGGGGGCACCTTCCCTCTCGATGACTGCGCTTCGCGAGGCAGGGGTCGAAGTCCTGGAGCGCTACGGAGAGAACCTGCTCGGCCTACTCGTGCCCTCAGACAGCGTTTCGGCGTACAAAGAACTTGTGCGCGATTGTCTTCAGCCAGGATTCTGGAACGACCTCGTTAGTCCTGAGGAGATTATCTTCATCTTCAAACTCCGGGACGGGGCCGTCCGAGAGTACGTGCTCGACGATGAGAATCGCGCCGAGATCTCGGCCCTTTGCTCGGAGCTCAATGGAGATCCTCTCTACAAGACCTCGGATCTTCTCAACTACTTTGCTGCGAACTCCTTCTACCGGGACGTCATGGTGGAGCATCACGGAGCCGAGCCCCGGTAGGCGCTGAATAGTTGACTGCACCGCAAACTTCCCACATCCTGCCCACACAATTGTGATCCGCGGGTAATAGGGCCCGCGCTCACTCCATCGAATGTTCCGACCCGACCCGGCCTCTCCGGGGGCGGGCGAGGAGCGTTCCGATTGGGGGCGAGCGCCGGGCCTTTCGAGTTTCTGGTGATGGCTCGCCGGAGGACACATGAATCCCGTAAGCAAGATGGAATCGAATGCCGAGTCGCCGGGGCGACCCGGGTCGTTCGAGCTAGACGGACTGATCGACGAGTTGGCGGAAGAAGCCACGCGCGAAGGCGCTCTGGCCAGGCTGCGGGCAATCGGTCCCGCTGCGCGCGAGCGCGTGGTTGCCGGCCTCCTCGACGGACGCTGGCAGGTGCGGCTCGCGTGTCTTTCGTGGCTGGGCGCCAGCGGTTCACCCGAGGATGTGCGTGAAGCCGTTCCCCTGCTCTGCGATCCGCGTTCGCGCGTTCGCGTCTCTGCCGTCTACGTCGTCGGCCGGCGTCGCGAGGGGAGAGGCGACCCGCTCCTGAGCGCTGAAGTCTTGCTGATGGAGCGTGTCTGCCAGGACGAGAGCATCAAGGTGCGACGCGAGGCGGCGCGCATGCTCGCGTTCGAGCGGGCACATCCGCAGCTCGAGGGCTTCTTCCAGAAGATTCTGGACGAGGAATGCGATCCGAAGCTTCACCAGGCGGCGGGAATCGGCCTGTGGTTCTGTCGCCACTCGCCGGGTTCCTCGCTCGCGGAGGATCGGTGATGCTCACGCCGGAACAGCGCACGGAGTTCGAGGAACGCGGGCTCATCCGTTTGCGCGGCGCCGTGGATGCTGCGGCGGTGGGGAGGCTGTGCGAGCGCATCTGGAAGCTCGTCGGTGAGCGTGAAGGGTTGGGCGCGACGATGCGCGGATCCGGTGTCCGTATCGCGGCAAAGACCGTCAAGCCGCTCAAACGGGACGGCGAGTTCGATCTGATCTACTGCCCGGCCGTTCGGGTCGTTGCCGATCAGCTGCTCGGGGTGGATCGGTGGTTCAAGATGCCGATCAGCATGAGTCTCCTCATGACGATGCCGGGGGCCGGACCGTGGGCCCTTTCGCACAAGAGCTGGCATCTCGACTACCCGTGTCCTGGCGGGGTCCGAGTCCTGCCCGGCCTGCAGCCCTTCCTCTTCCTGGATCGCGTCGAGCCGCACGGCGGCGGCACGCTCGCGGTCCTGGGATCGCACCGCTTGGTGGCGAAGATCCAGCAGGAGAACGGCCCGGACTTCTCGGGACGCTCGGCCGAAATGCGAAAGCTGCTCCAGGGCAGGGTGCCGTGGCTGCGGGCGCTGTGGTCACTTCGGCCGGGTGAGGATCGCGAGGCGCGCTTCATGTGCGAGGGAGAGACCTTCGACGGAGTGCCGTTGCAGGTCGCGGAGATGACGGGAGAGCCCGGCGATGTGGTGCTCGCGCATCCGTGGCTCTTCCACGCGCTCGCACCGAACTGCGGCGAGCGCGCGCGGATGGTGCTGACCGATCGTCTGCAGGTGTACTCGCATCCGAACTCGATCTATCACCGGGTCCTCGAGGAACGGGAACGGAAGAAGCGGAGCGGTTCGGATGGCTAGGGAATCTCTGCACAGGGTCGCGCGACGCAGCGCAGGCGGATGCATAGCGCTTCGCAGCCGCAGCCTCCCTGTGCAGAGGTTCCCTAGGTGCCAGGTTTCGACCGAGTCGCAGAGGCGATGTGACGCTGCCGACTTCCGGCCCGACGAGCCTGCTTGAGCACCACCTGCTCACGTGCGGGCTACTGCGGTTGATTGACAGATGAATAGTAGAGGTCGTCGTCGTCGCTCTGCAGACTCGCTCCGAGGCTCACGATTGCGAAGTGCTCAGTATCAGTCTGATAGATGTAGGCTTCGCCTTGGTACGGGTCTCTTGGCAAGTCCCCCCCCGGATTGAGTCGGCTCCACTCTTCGTAGAGTGTTTCGACGTCGGCTGGCAATTCTCCCGTGCGTTCCTGATGCGATTCGACGGCCGCAACCAGTTCCACGATCTCCCTTTCGATCTGGAGCCGAAACGCTTCTGCTTCTTCTGGGCTGTACACGGCGACATCTTCCACATTGACTGCGTCATCCATGAGGGCTGTGTCGTTGCTCTGTTCGAGCGCCGTCTGAATCGCGGGCCATACGCCCACACTAAGGGCGCCCCCGCTTGCGACCGGAACTCCGACCAGGGCCACTAGAATGGCCAGAGCTCCGAACTTGGCGGGATTGGTCGAGAGATCCCCTGCCACAAGACTCGGTTGGAGTTCTGCGATTCGGTGGGCGATTGGAGGATGGCTCGAAAGCCATCGCGCGATTGTCATCCATGGCGTGTCGATGTCGAGGCTCTGCGCGACGAGTGCGCGCCGGTTCACCAACGGGCCTTGTTTTCCGCCTGCAGCCAGAACACAAAGGCCGTCGAGTGAGGTTTCGCTCTCGCCGCATGAACCGAATCCATAGCGGTCGCAGGTGTACTCGCACGCGCGCGAGTAGGCCTGTCCAAGAAACGGGATGAACAGACCTGGCAGTAGAAGCCAACGCCAACTCAGGTGCCCCGCATGAACGTGCCCCAATTCGTGAGCGATGATGAAATCGCGGGCGGCTTCGTTCTCGCCGCAAGCATCGACGAGATCCGAATAAAGCACGATGAAGTTTCGACCAAAGAACTTCGTCGCCATCGCATTCAGATCGCCACCCGCCTGCACGAGATATGCATCGGGAGTCTCCTTCAAGCCAACTCTGAGGGCGATCTGTTCGACCCGCGCATGCAGCTCGGGAAACTGCTCCGGTCCGAGACGAACGGCGTTGCCGCGCAAGTGGTAGATGAACGCGAGATGAGCAAAGAAGAAGAACACGCCAATCATCAGCGCGTAAATCGCTCCAATCAAACTCATCGCCAATAAAGCCCACATTGCGATGGCTGCAACTACGACGATGACTCGAAGCAGGCGTTCGCTCGGCCAGCGGTGAATCTCCAACGGAGCATCGTTCTTCGCGACAGACATTGGGTGAACCTCCGGGATTCCGGGCGCCGATGCAGCGCAATGCGCGTATAGGAAGTATAGCACCCCTGTCTCCCTAATAGGACCATCCATTTTCGGCTGTTGGGATCCGACTGTCGGGGAATCTGGGGGCTCTCGAACGGACGCGGGCAGCCGAGCAGCTGCAAAGGGACTGCCCGCCAAAAATCCGCTCCGCAGCAATACTCTGCAATCACCCGCTTTGCGCCTTCGCTGACCAACAGCCGTTGGCCAAATTTGGAGTTCCTCCTCACAGCCAATTCGGACACGTAGGGTCTACGAAACACGCGACTAGCAATCAGACCTCCTGAATCGCCCCGGGTTTCCCGGAGACCTTATTCCTTGAGAGGATGGGGTCATGGGACGCAAGAGCAGGTTTTCGCAAGAGGTTCGTGAGCGAGCGGTTCGGATGGTCTTCGAGCACGGGGGTCAGTACGACTCCGAGTGGG
>JAAELY010000168.1 GCA_024226335.1 bacterium | reverse complement strand
TCGCTGGTGCCGCGAGTTTCACCGAGCGTGCCGAGCTGATCGATCCAGTCCACTTCGAGATCCCAGAGATCGAGCCGGGCTCCGCAGGACCACCCGGTGCGATCAGCGTCCCGGTAGTGACGAAACCCGACGGACACGCCCGGCCCCTCGGCCTGCTCTTCGTCGAACTCGCCGTTGTCTTCGCGATCGGAATCGTTAAAGCCGGCGCCGAACAGCAGCTCGGAACGATCCCCCAGGGGAACTCTCCCGACCACGGTCGCAATCGTTCCAACCGGATAACGTTGAATCTCCAAGCCTACGGCGCGATCCCCCGCCTGCGCAGGCATCGCACCGGAAGTGACACACAAACAAGAAACAATCAGAGCCAATTTCAAACAGTTCATCGCCGCTCCTGGGGTCAAGTCTTCTCGATGCGTTCCAGCACTGCAAGATTTGCTAATCTAGTACGTACGGAGAAGACTTGACTCCTCCGTTCGATTGCCAACATACGAGGATCGGCCGCTTATTCCCACCAGGAGGCGAGATGTCGGAGAACAAGGTTTACAAGTTCGACGGCGAGAAAATGGAAGTCAGCTGGGACGGGCGTCTGTGCATCCACGTCGGAGAATGCACACGAGCCCAGGGCAAGCTCTTCGTCAGCGGCCGCAACCCCTGGGGAGAGCCGGATCGGGGCGAGGCGGATCAGGTTGCCGAAGTGGTGCGGCGTTGTCCGACCGGTGCGCTGACCTACACCCGAAAGGACGGCGGCGACAGTGAACCGACTCCACCGGCAAACTTGGTCACCGTTGCCAACAACGGGCCGCTGTACTTCGAGGGCGAGCTGAGTATCGGCGGTGCCGCAGAGGATATGCCCGGAGTGGGGATGCGTGCGGCACTGTGTCGCTGCGGCGACTCGAAGAACAAGCCGTTTTGCGACAACACCCACGAGGAAGAAGAGTTCAAAGATCGTGGTGCCGTAGGCGAACCGGGAGAGGCAACGCTCGAGTCGAACGGAGGCCCGCTCGAGGTCCAGCGCGCGCCGAACGGGCCGTTACTGGTACGAGGGAACTTCGTGATCCGGACTGCGTCGGGGCGCGAAGCCTGGCGCGGGACAAAGGCCGCGTTGTGCCGCTGCGGCAAGTCGGACAACAAGCCGTTCTGCGACGGTAAACACAAGGACGCCGGGTTCCAGGCCGAATAACCGACTCTCGCTACTTGCCGACCGCGGCGATCAGGTCGCGCAGTTCACCATCCACGTCGGACGGGTCGGCGACCGTCGCGGCAACCGTCGCTCGCAGACGACCCTGAAAGCGCCGCCTCAGTCGATGGGCGGCGACCTTCACTGCCGCCTCGCTCATCCCGACCCGCTCCCCGATCGCCCTGTACGACGAGGAGACGCCGTGTCCGGAAAGCGTCGGCTCGAGCAGCTCGAACAGAACACCTTTGCCCGCCTGTTCGTACTCGACCCGAGTCCCTTCCATGACCCGGCCAAGCAACGTCAGCGCCCAGCGTCGCTCGTACAGATCCTCGGGAGTCATCGGATCCCTGGGCTCTGCGACGTACGCTTTTTCGCCGACGTCGTAGTCCAGCGACAACGGCAACTGCCCTGAACCGCGCTTGAGCGCGTTGGCCTTGTCCCGTTCCTTCGAACAGAAGTGTCGGAAGGCGGCAAGGAGGAACGTGCGGAATCGGCCGCGCGTGCGATCGGCCTGGGCCAGGTAGCTCTTGGCCAGCAGCTCGACGAAGAACCCCTGGGTCAGGTCCCGGGCAACGTCGGGATTCGCGCCGGTACGGCGGGCGAAAGCGTACAGCGGATACCAGTAGGTCTCGCAAAGCTCGGCCAGCGCCGAGCGCGCCGGCTCCGACTGCTCGTCGGCCGCCGCAACCACCAGACTCCAGTGGGTCGTGACGAATCGGGATGGCGCTCGGTCACTCATCGACGCTCCGTCCTATCGGAATCCGCCCAGGAAGAACAAGCTTCCG
Organism: bacterium; assembly: GCA_024226335.1. Taxonomy (NCBI): domain Bacteria; species bacterium. The sequence goes on along the minus strand of JAAELY010000168.1, from coordinate 3,691 downwards.
GTCAGTAGCGAGGTCAACGGGAGAAGCGCTCCGGGAACAGCGAGCCACAACCCGTAGATTCTCCCGTCGCTGCGAACGACCTCGACCCAACCCGCAATGCTCAGGCCAAGACCGGCCAGGCGAATCAGGGACCCGATCATTCCGCCGAGGATCAACGGGTTGACCATCTGGAGTCGGCTCGGTGGGGTGAAGGTGAGCGGCCCGCCCAGGAGGAACGCGTAGAAAAACAAGGAGCCGAAGAGGCTGATTCCCGTACAAATAGCGCCGGCCAGAGCGAGACGACTCAGACGACGAGGCGGCGGCGGGTCGGCCGGAGATACGACCTGAGCTTCCGGCGGCGCCGGGCCCGTGACGACCGAGTTGATCTCCGTCTTGACGTCGGTCACCCTCTGGTAGCGGCGGTCCCGTTCTTTTTCGAGGGCGCGAAGCACGACGCCGTCGAGCCTCACGTCAACTTCGACCTTGCGCGAGGGCGGTGCGAAACGTCCCAGCGGGAGCTCACCGGTCAGCATCTCGTAGAACACCACGCCCAGCGAGTAGATATCGGCGCGGTGATCGACCGATTGCGGTTGCTCGATCTGTTCCGGGGCCATGTACGCCGGCGTCCCTATTACCTTGTCGTCGAGGGTCACCGTTGCGCTTCCGCCGGAACGCACGAGCTTGGCCAGGCCGAAATCGGCGATCTTGATCTCGCCGGCTCTTGTCACCATGACATTCTCGGGTTTGATGTCTCGATGGACGACTCCCCGATCGTGAGCGTACTGCAGCGCGTCGCAGATCTTCGGCACGATCGTCAGAGCCTGTTCCGGCGTGAACCGGCGCTGGTGAAGCAACTGGCGAAGGTTCGTTCCCTCGACGAGCTCCATCACGAAGTAGTACAGCCCACCGGAATCACCGAAATCGTGCACCGTCACGATGTTCGGGTGGGCCAGCTTCGCCATCGCCTGGGCCTCGCGCGTGAATCGGTCGGCGAATCCCGGCTCACCTGCGATGTCCGGCGCCAGGATCTTCAATGCGACCATTCGGTCCAGCCGCCGCTGGCGAGCTTTGTAGACCAGCCCCATGCCACCGCTTCCGATCAATTCGACGATCTCCAGGTCGGGAAAGTGGGGAGCGAGCTCCTTCGCGGTGGGAGCCGAATCTCGGGTCCCACGATTGACTGTGTCATTGCCCTCGAGGCCGGCCTGAAGCAGACATCGAGGACAGGCGGACGAGGGCGTCCCCACAGGTAGCGGAGCCTGACATTCCGGGCAGTTCTTGGCTTCATTCACATCGGACTCCCGTCGCAGGTCGTTGCGGCCGATCCACCATGACGGAGATCGAAGGAGAGGTTACACCCGAGGGGTCAAGTCTCTCCGGGCTACAATGCTTCGACCATGAGCTACGCTATTGAAACCCGGGCGCTGACGCGGAAGTTCAACGATTTCGTCGCCGTCGACGCCCTGAATCTCCAGGTCGAGACCGGGAAGTTCTTCGGCTTTCTGGGCCCGAACGGGGCGGGCAAGTCGACGACGATCAAGATGCTCACCGGCCTGCTGGACAAGACCAGCGGTGAGGCCCGCGTCCTGGGGTTCGACCTCGACGAGAACCCGCTGGAGGCCAAGCGGAGGATCGGGGTCGTCCCTGAGGAGCTGGCGCTGTTCGACCGGCTGAACGGAGCCGAGTATCTGCGGTTCGTCGGCCGGATGTACGGGGTCGGTGCGGCGGACATCACGACCCGAAGCCGAGAGCTGCTGGAGATGATGGAGCTCGACGGAGATCCGAAGAAACTCGTCGTCGACTACAGCCACGGCATGAAGAAGAAGCTGGCCCTCGGAGCCGCACTGATCCATAACCCGCGACTGCTGTTTCTCGACGAGCCGTTCGAGGGGATCGACGCCGTCGCATCTCGCGCCATCCGCGAGCTGCTGACCTCTCTGCTCCAGCGCGGGGTGACGATCTTCCTTACCTCGCACATCCTGGAGATTGTCGAGAAGCTCTGTAGCGACGTGGCGATCATCCACGAGGGTCGCATCGTCGCCGAGGGCACGCTGGAGCAGCTGCGCCAAGGCGTCGAGTTGCGCGACGAGACCGCGGGTTCACGGCGCGCCACCCTCGAAGACATCTTTCTCGGCATCGTCGATAAGGACGCCGGGCCGCGCGCCGAGCTGTCCTGGCTGGGTTGAAGATTGAATCAGATCCTGGCAATCGCCGAGCTGCAGTTCAAGACGCTGCTCCGCCGCGCCCGTGGAGCCACCCGGGTAGTCAACACGATCGTGGCTACATTGATGGTCCTCTTCGGTCTTGCGTTCGCGATACTCATCGCCGCGGTGTTCGCGGCGATGATCTGGTCGTCGACCGAAGAGCCGGAGATGCTGCGAATCTCCTTGCTGGTCGCCTTCTACTGCTTCTTCGTCTTCGGCGTGATCTTCCCGGTGTTTCGCGGCGCGATCGAGCAGGGACTCGACCTGCGACGATTTCGTGTCTTCCCGATTCCCGACCGCCGCCTGTTCTGGATCACGCTGACGTCCACCCTGGGCAGCGTCGATCACGCCGTCTACTACCCGGCGCTGATCAGCGTTTCCGTCGCGATGATCCTCTGGGCCGACGCCGGGATCGTCGTTGTCGCGACGGTTTCGCTGTTGATGCTCGTCACCTACGTCAGTTGGAGCTTTGCGATCAACCTCGCGCTGGCCGAAATGACACGAACACGACGGGTGCGAGAGATCATCGCGATCCTGGCCTTCGTTCTTCTGATCGGCGCGTCGTTCAGCCCGCAGCTTTTCTTCGAAGAAGACGGCGCCGGCATCGAGCGCAACCCGATCCTGTCGGCTGCGGCCCGCGGCGTGACGGTCGCAACGAGTTTCCTGCCGCCGGACCTGGCCACCGCGGCGCTGACGGAGGCCCATCGCGGGGCGTCGGGTGGGGTTGCCTGGCGCGTCGCGGCTATCGCTCTCTGGGCGTTTTCGGGGCTCGCCCTGGGATACTGGATATTCACTCGCTACCACCTCGCCGACCGCGTGGCTCCGAATCGACGCAAGCAAACCGTCGAGGCACCGGACGTGCGTCACAGACGGGCACTTTTCTCCTTCGACAATCGCTGGCTTGCAGTCATTCCCCTCGAGGTCCGGGCCGTGGCGTCCAAGGAGCTGCGCTATCTGCTGCGAAGCGTCAACGGCCGATTCGTGCTGCTGGCAATGCCGTTCTTCATCATCGTGATCGGCCATGTCTTCTCGGAAGCCTACGACATGTCGTTCATGGGCATGGCGTCGGAACGCGTGCTGCTCTTCGGCCTACTGCTCTACTCGGTGTTCATGTCGAACAGCTTCGTCAACAACGCGTTTGCCTGGGAAGGCGACGGGATCAAGGCCTACTACCTCAGTCCGGTCGCGCTCGATCGCGTCATCCTCGGCAAGAACCTCGGCGTTTTCCTTTACAACGGGATCATACTGATGCTCGCCTTGGCGTGCTGGGTCGCGACGATGGGCTTTCCCGGCGTCGAGCTCCTGGCCTCGTCGATCCTGCTTTTCTGCGTCGGCCTACTCGTTTTCGTTGCCACGGGCAATGTTGTCTCGGTGCTGTTTCCCGTCAGCCGCAACATCTCGTCGATGATGAACTCGCCGTCTCAAACCGCGTTCTTGCTTTCGGTGGTGACGCTGGGCATCGCGGCGAGTGTCGCCAGCCTCGGAATCTTCGTCTCGTTGGTACTGGG
>JAAELY010000167.1 GCA_024226335.1 bacterium | reverse complement strand
GTGGCCTTCTGGCGATCCCCCTCTACTCCAACTCGCGCACGAAAATCCGAACACGCGTAAAAGTTCCCCGGCCCCGCTGAATCCTTCCGACTCACTCGAGGCTCCAGGAACGCTCCGCCAAACTGTTTGTTAGTTTCCCGTTCTAAGAAAATCAGATGCGCCAGATCAAGTGACGATCGTCGATTGTCCAGATACAGTCCGAGATTCTCGATCAGCCCCACTCGATCCAACCCTCGACATGGAGCTGGCGAGGGGACTCGAACCTCCAACCTGCTGATTACAAGTCAGCTGCTCTGCCAATTGAGCTACGCCAGCGCAAGTGACGATTGTATCAGGAGATTCTCGGGTTGCCACCGTCTCCCGAAAGCCCTCTGGATGGGTGTTTCCCCACATGGAGATCGCCTCAACTCTTTCGCCTGACTTCCGCCGTGCGCAAAAGGAGATGGGCTGCGGCGGCGGCCACGCCGAGTGACTCCACTCGACCTTCCACCGGAATCGAAACGCGCTGACTGGCCAGTTCTCTGACCGAGGGCCGCGGCCCGCGATCCTCGGAGCCGAAAACCCATATCAAGGGACCACAGAGCAGAGGCTCATCGATCCGCTCGATCGGGAGTCCATCGAGCTCGCCGATCAGGATCGCGAAGCCCTCCGAGCGAGCGAATTCGAGTGCGCGGCGGAGATTTGGGGCCCGTCCGACCCGCAGATGCTCCAGCGCCCCGGCACTGGCCCGCAACGCTCCGCCACCGATCGGCGGAGAGTGGCGATCTTCCAGAATCAGACCACTCGCACCGGCCACCTCCGCCGAGCGCGCAATCGAGCCCAGATTCCCGACATCCGTCACGCGATCGAGCGCGACCAGAAGTGGCGCGTGTTCGCTGCCCAGCAGGGACTCGAAGGGCTCTTCGGGGAAGACATCGACTCGAGCGCTGACCCCCACCCCCGATTTTCGCGTCGCGGGAATGCCCCGTTCCCGCAAGAGCGCCTCGAGCTGCCGCTGTCCCGGGCTCGAGCGGACGCCCCCAGAGGGCAGAATCACATCGTACACCTGCCGCCGACCGGCTCGGAGTGCTTCGATCACCGGGCGAACCCCTTCGATCGTGACGTTCTTTGAGGCAGATCGCGCCATGAATCTACTCTAGCCCAAGACCGCGGGTAGCCATCGGTTGTGGTCCGGAGAATGGGTCCGAGCTCCAAAGAGGGTATGTTGGCAGCACAGATCCCCGGCAAGGCGACTCCGAGAGTTGCCAACGGGTCTCGATTCGAGCATTTCGCTGACAGACCCATTCTCTGCACCACCAACACCTTGACGAGACGACCGTGCGCTCCGCCTCCCTTCGCCTCCCTATACAGAAGGCCCGCCCGCCCTGCGAAATTCTCGCAGCCCTACCCGCAGCTTGTGGCGCGCGGATCCTGGAAGCCCGGGCGGGTGAAGGCTGGGGAACGGGTCCAGCCTCCGGCGGCCGGGGACACCATTTCCTGGCGATGGCCCCCGAGGTCGAGTTCGTGGGCCGCGCAGAAGCACTGGAGCGAGCTCGAAGCTGGCTTCAGGGGTATCGTGATGCTCTTGGCGAAGCGGCGTGGTTGATCGGCAGTCTGTCCTACGAGCTGGGATTCGAGTTCGAGCCCAGCGGCCGCTCGAATTTCGATTCGCCATGTGTTTTTCGCAACACGGTCGACCTGGCCGGGTTCCGTGCCCTCTACCGTTTCGATCCCGATTCAGGCCGCGGAGAGGTTGTCGGCAGCAGTCAGGTGGCGGTCCAGAGGCTGGCTCAGACGATCAATCGATCTGTCGCGGAGGCGAAGGAAGCGGAGCCGGTCCAGATCGGGCCGGTCTCGTCTCCGACGAGTGACAGCGCCTTCCTGGACTCGATCCAATCGATCCTGGCTTTCATCCGCGCCGGGGACGTCTACCAGGTGAATCTGTCGCGCCAGCTCGAATCCAGCGCCCCGCCCCTTCAGTCTCTGCGATCCATGTACACCCGGCTGAGCCAGCGAGCCGAAGCGCCGTTTTCTGCCTATCTAGAGAGCACGCGGCGCTCGGTGCTATCGGCTTCCCCGGAGCGCTTCCTGCGCGTAGAAGGCGGGCGTGTCGAGACCTGTCCCATCAAGGGAACGAGACCGCGCGGCAGCACCCCAGAGGCGGATGCGGAGCTGGCCAAACAGCTACTCGCTTCCGGGAAGGATCGAGCCGAGCACATGATGATCGTAGACCTTCAGCGCAATGATCTCGGGCGGGTGTGCGAGTTTGGCAGTGTGAAGGTGAGGCGCCTCGCCGAATTGCGCAGCTATCCGGCGGTCCATCACCTGGTTTCTTCGATCGAGGGCCGTTTGCGATCTCCGAGCGACTGGCCGGCGCTGCTTCGAGCGACTTTCCCGGGCGGCTCGATCACAGGAGCCCCCAAGCTGCGCGCCATGCAGATCATCCACGAACTCGAACCCGTGCCGCGCGACGTGTACACGGGCGCCATCGGCTACGTCGATTCAGCGGGAAGCCTCGACTGGTCGATCGCGATTCGCACGGCCGTCGCTCGAAATCGGCGCCTGTCACTGCACCTCGGGGGCGGAATCGTCGCAGACTCCCGCCCCGACCACGAACTCCAGGAAACGCGCGACAAAGGCCGCGACTTCGCCCGGCTCTGGGGGCTCAGGGGCTGATCGCAGACCGGTGCGAGACTTTCCGGAAGGTATCGGCGGGGACAGCCAGACCCAGGGGCGACAGGAAGCTCCAGCCGGGTCTTTGAGTCCACCGCTTGAACGCCTGCGCACCAGCACACGCGAACTCAGCAAGGGTTCCGTTGTGCGGAGTGTCTCAAGACGTCCGAAGACCACTCCGAAGTATCTCGCATGGACGCAGCGGAGGCGAAATGAAGAATTCGAAGCAAACCCACTCTGGCGACAACGCGACACCGATCATCGGTCCGATCGAGATCGGCGGAAACGCAGAGTGGCGTCGCATCGAACTTCCAGAATCTCCGCGCATTTCAAATGACGCCATCGCAACCAGACAGATTGCTCCTGAGCAACGCGTCCACACGAACAAAGAGGTCTCGATCGCTGCGCACTTCAGCACGATTGATCCCGTTCGCGATGCCGCATCTGGAACCGTCTTCTTTGAAACGAGTGAAGAAGAAGTCGTGCTCAACGTGTCGCGTCGGGGTATCTGCCTGCAATGCGAGCGAGCGCCCGCGATCGGAACGCGACTGCTACTCGAATTGAAGCTACCCGGCGAGAATACGATGGCGGACATGGTTGGGCGAGTCTGCTGGACGCGTCCCGAATACCTCAAAGGTGAGCACGGTGCGCGGGCGATCGCAATCGTCGGAATTCAGCTTCTCGGAGGCTCACCCATCGGACTGGAAACCTACGATCGAAGCATCGGACAGCTCCTGCAGACCGCACCGGACGCAGTTGCTAGCCCCGAAGCCGTCGGATAGCATGCCGGACAGGTAGAACTGAGATGTCGACGAACAGAACAGCGGGGAATTTCCGCGTCATGCGCCATCGGCGCACTCTGGACATCTACCCCGATCCTGTTCGCAAACGCGAACGTCGCATCCGAGCGATCATCTCGTCGATTCAAAGAGACGTTGACGAAGGCGGTCGCGCCCGAGTTCGGCAGATCCTCAAGGGCCCCTGCGAACTCTACCGACTGGAACTCGAACTCCCGGAGATGTCGTATCAGCGGACCACGATCCTCGATCGCGACACCCTGACCGAACTTCTCGAGCAGACGCCCGAAGAAACCGTCCGCCAGTCGTTCGTTTTTCCGCGATAGAGACCCAAAAGGCCTCTCATCGGTGGTACCCGGAGCGGGATTCGAACCCGCACGGAGCTTTCACTCCAAAGGATTTTACTGCTTTTCCGACGGTTTCCCGCCGGCATGGACTATCTCATCACCCACGTGGGGTGCCGGGCGCTCTTCGGCGGGGGTTATTGTTGGGACTCACCCCGCTAGTCTCTGCACCTTCCGCGGAACCTTCGCCCTCCGCGACTTGGCTCAGGATTACCATGGCCGACCACGCCAGCGGCGCAAGCGCGACTTTAGGCTTCCCTGAATTCACCCGGTTTATTACCCGCGCGTTGCCGCGCGGGAGACCCAATCCTTGAGTCCCCTGTGTCTGCCTATTCCACCATCCGGGCACGGAAGACGAAACTATAGCGGGGGCGCCAGAGCGAGAAAGCCTCGTGGTGTCATCCACCCCGAAAAATGGGCCCGGAAGAAGGTTGGAGGCGCCGCCCGGATTTGAACCGGGGATCAGGGCTTTGCAGGCCCGTGCCTTACCACTTGGCTACGGCGCCGTTGGCGGATTTCGAACCGCAACGAGGCATAGCTTATACGGTAGGCAGCCAGCGGCTTCAAGCCAGCCCGTCCAGACCGGGAGCTCTAAGGCGTTTCGCAGCCGCACGCACCACGACGGCGCGACCTTCCTGGACTTCGACGCTGTTCAGCAGATGCCCCTGGGCGGTGCGGGTCATGCGCGCTGAAAAGCGCTGCTTCACGTTGCAACGCAGCACCTCGTCGGCGTCCACGGACAAGCTTTCAGCGTCCAGCACCTCACAGCTACCGTCGCTCAATTCGACCTCGCCCGAAGCCTCGTCATAGCTGGTCACCCAGAAGGCCACGTCCTCGACATCGAGCCAGCCGCGAAAATGTCCGATCTGGACGATGAAGGTGCCCTCCGGTTCCGCCCAGCGGACCCCGCGAAGGAAGGCGCGGTGCAGCCTCGCGTTCGTCACCTCGACACCCTGGTGCCAGAATCGACCCGTGCTCCGTAGAACCAGACCCAGCGGCCGCAACGGCGGCGGATCGTTCAGAGCTGCTCCGGTTGAACCGCGCCGTCTGGGGATTCGATCAGAACACCCCGACAGTCATAGCGGTGCCAGTACACGATTCGCCTGCGACCATCGGCGAGCAGGTAGACCCACTTCTCATTGAAGCGAATACCGTGCTCCTCGTGGATGCGCGGATCGTTGACGCTCCCTTCCCACTCGTGGACGTCGCCCCAACGCTCGCGCGCCTGCGGATGGGTCAGCTCCTCAGCGGTCACACTCACCCCCGATCATGTTGATCATGTCGAAGGTCGGCACGATGTCGGCCAGCATTCCGCCAATCAACATCTCCTTCATCGGAGCGACGTTGACGAAACTCGGTGGCCGGCAGCGCACCTTGTACGGCTTTCCAGTGCCGTCGGACACGACGTAGAAGCCCAGTTCGCCATTGGCCGATTCGACCGCCGCGTAGGCCTCACCCTCCGGAACTCGGGGCCCCTCGGTAACGCCCTTGAATTGCTGGATCAACTCTTCCATGCGGCCAAACACCCGATCCTTGGCAGGCCAGCGCACTCTTGGATCGTCGATGTTGACCGGATCGCCCTGGGTCTTTTCGAGCACGGGAATGCACTGCCGGATGATGCGAATGCTCTGATTGATCTCCTCCTGGCAGACCAGGAAGCGATCGAAATTGTCGCCGATCGCTCCGACGGGCACATCGAAATCGATCTCGTCGTAGGTGAGGTAAGGCTGGGCTTTTCGCAGATCGAGAGGAACTCCGGCTGCTCGCAACAGCGGTCCGGTAACGGCCATCTCGATCAAACGCTCCTTCGAAAGCGTTCCCGTGTTGCGAAAACGGTCGACGAAGATGCGATTCGAAGTGACGACCTTGTCGAAATCGCTCGTCAGCTTCTCTACCTCGTTCAGCGATTCGCTCAAACGAGTCAGGTAGCCCTCGGGAATATCGCGTTGCATTCCACCGATCCGGACGTAATTCGAAGTGACCCGTGCTCCGCACAAGCCTTCCTGAAGATCCCAGATCAGCTCGCGTGCCTCGATCCCGTACAGAAACGGAGTCATAGCGCCGAGTTCGAGACAAGCTGCACCGACGCGCGTAAGGTGGTCGCCGACGCGCGACAGTTCGCCCGCCATCACGCGCATCCACTGGCAGCGCGGAGTCATTTCGCAATCGAGCAGCTTCTCGACGGCCATGCAATAGGCCAGGTTCGCGAGAATCGCGGAGTTGTAATTCAATCGGTCGGTATACGGAATCGCCTGGTACCAGGTGCCGCTCTCGCACTCCTTTTCGAAACCCCGGTGCAGGTACCCGACCATGACGTCCATGTCGACGATCTCTTCACCATCGATCTCGAGCAGGATCTTGACCGTGCCGTGCGTGGCGGGATGCGAAGGCCCCATGTTCAGGATCTGGTGATCCGCGTGCAGGTCGCCCTTTTCTCCCGGTGCAAGCTTCCTTTTCTCTCGCTGCGCCAAAGGTAATTCCCCCTGCCCTAATTCCGCGGTCCGATGAGCGGCTGTCGCCGCTCCTTCGGGTAGTCCTTGCGCAGCGGGTGCCCCTTGAACTCCTCATAGAGAAGCACGCGCTTGAGATTCGGATGGCCTCGAAACGAGATGCCGTACATGTCCCAAACCTCTCGTTCCATCCAATCGGCCGAAGGGAAGATCTCGACGACCGAGTCGACTTCACATGGATCGGCGGGAACGCCCGCCTTTACGCGCAAGCGTTGATTCATCCGACACGGCTCGGTTCCCCGCGGTTCAACATCGATTGCGGCCAGGTGGTAGACGAGTTCGAAACGCGGCTCGCGCTCGATGTAGTCCACCGCGGTCAAATCCATGAGGAGATTGAATCGCAGTTTCTCGCCGTCCCGAAGCTCGAGCAGGACGTCCTGAAGACTCTCGGGCGCGACCAGGATCGTCGCATCACCGCGATACGCGTGGCTGTCGAGCACCGCTTCGCCGAGCGATTCCTTTACGGTCCCGAGTAGAGGTTCGGCTTCGGTCAACGGTTGTACTCCCGACGAATGAAATCCAGGCGACGCTTGACCTCTGGCTCGGGCCGCAGCAGGTCGCTCATATGGTGGAGCCCATCGATCCGCTCATAGCTGGCCAACTCGACATCTCGGCTCATGACGATCGCCTCTTCAGGACAGGCTTCCTCACACAGACCGCAGAACATGCAACGGGTCAACTCGATGTCGAAGACCGCCGGAACGCGCTCGATCTTCTCGTCCGTCTCTCCGGGCAAGATCGTGATGCAGTCCGTTGGACATGCGAACTCACAGAGCCCGCAAGCCACGCATTTCGGCTTGCCGCTGTCGAGCGCGACCAGAACGGGGTGGCCGCGAAACGCGTCCGCGTAGTCCAGACGCTCCTCGGGGTACTGAACCACGAAGGTGCGCGGCTTGCCGAGCATATAGCCCCAGAAGTTCCGCATGAAGTGGCGACAGGTGACGGCCAGGCCAACGAAGATCGTCGGCAGATAGAGTCTCTCGGCCCAGCCGAGTCGCTCCCGTCGGCGTACACGTACAACCTTGCCCGGCATTCCGGCGGCCCCCCTTTTACGGGATCGTAAGATACGGTCTGGGAGACTGGAATCAACGCCGGGAGCGATCCGGGCGGCTCTCCGCCAAAGAATCCTCGCGAAGTTCTCAGCCGGTTGCCGACTTTCCGGCGAGTTGCTCGGCTCGATAGGAGCTGCGAACCAGGGGGCCGGAGAGCACATCCGCGAAACCGATGCGTCTGCTTTCCTGCTCCCAGGAGTCGAACTCCTCGGGCGTGACCCAGCGATCCACCGGCAGCCGATCGGGCCCCGGCGAGAGATACTGGCCGATCGTGAGCAACTCGCAGCCGGTCGCGCGAATATCGGCCAGGGCCTGGCGGATTTCCTCCGGGCGTTCGCCGAGCCCGAGCATCAGCCCGGTTTTCGTGGGAATATCCGGCCGCAGCCGCCGGGAATTCGCAAGAACGTCGAGCGAGCGCTGGTAGCGGCCTGCCTTGCGCACAGATCGCTGCAGGCGTTCGACTGTCTCCAGGTTGTGGTTGAGCACGTCCGGTTCCGCCTCGAGAACGCGTTTCAACGAGGCTTCCGAACCCTTGAAGTCGGGAATGAGGACTTCAACCCGACATTGGGGCGAAGATTCGCGAATCGCTACCAGAGTGGCAGCAAATTGCGCCGCCCCGCCGTCGGCCAGGTCATCCCGAGCGACGGCCGTCAGCACCGCAAAGCGCAGGCCCAGGCTCGCGACGGCATCGGCGACGCGCGCTGGCTCCTCTGGATCCAGTGCCTCGGGTCGACCGGTCTGGATATCGCAGAACCCGCAGGCGCGGGTGCACAGATTGCCGCTGAGCATGAAGGTCGCCGTTCCCTGCGCCCAGCACTCACCCACGTTTGGGCAGGCCGCCGACTGGCAGACGGTATTCAGATGCTTGTCCCGAACCAGATCGAACAACGCCTCGAGTTCCGGATTCTGCCGGTAACGCACCTTGAGCCAGGACGGCCGATCCGCCCGGCGGTCCGGGCGCTCGGGTCCGGCGTCACTTCCGTCTATCTGTAGGAGATCACTCATGCAAAACACTTTCGCAGATGGAACTCGATCCGCTCTTCGACCTCGGCCAGACGGACGGATCGACCGAGTTCGACTTCCATGCTGGTCATCTGGACTCCCTGCAACCCGCAGGGAATGATCGCGTCGAAGCGAGACAGATTGCAACACACATTCAAAGCGAAGCCGTGCATCGTGAGCCAGCCACGCACACCCACACCTATCGATGCGATCTTCCGGTTCTCGTCCATCCAGACTCCCGCGTAGCCTTCGCGTCGTCGCGCATTCAGGCGGAAATCGGCGAGAGTGTCGATCAGCACGCCCTCGAGTTCTCGCAGGTAGATGTGTACATCTGCACCGCGGTGTTCGAGATCGAGGATCGGATACCCGATGAGCTGGCCCGGCCCGTGCCAGGTCACGTCGCCACCGCGGTTCACGTGGTAGACCTCGTAGCCAGCTGCTTTGAGTTGATCGTCCGGAGAAGAGTTGCCCGGCCGCGCACCGCGACCGAACGTGATCACATCGGGATGCTCGAGCAAGAGCACCGTGTCACCGATGTGGCCTTCGCGACGCTCGCCGCGCAACTGCTCTTGCAGACGCAGTCCTTCACCATACGAAAGCCGACCCGGCTTGAGAATCTCGATTCCGGCTTCAGAAACCGCTTGCATCGCGGATCAGCTCCTCCGGAGATTCCAGGAGCTTGCGAATCTCACCGAGGAATTGCGCCGCTTTCACGCCATCGACAACACGGTGGTCCACCGAAAGGCCCAGTGTCGTCATCGACCCGATCGCGATCTCACCGTCGACGACGATCGGGCGCTGCGAGATCGTACTGACGGCCAGAATCGAACTCTGCGGCGGCGTGATGATCGCGTAGAAGCGGTCCACACCGAACATGCCCAGGTTCGAGATCGTAAAAGTCCCATCAGCATAGTCCGATGGCTGTAGCTTGCGCATGCGCGCCCGCTGAATCAACGCGTTGGCATCCTCGGCCAGGCGAAAGACGTTCTTGCCCTGACAGTTCTTGACCGTCGGCGCAACCAGCTCATCCTGCACATCTACGGCGAGACCGATGTTGACCCCCTCGTAAAGGGCGATGTCATTCTCTTCCGGTCGGAACGTCGCATTGACCTCCGGCTTGTTCTCGAGCGCAACGGCAACCGCCTTCATCATGAGGTGCGTGTACGTAAGGCGAGGTCGCTTGTCTCCCGACTCCTGATTCGTGCGATCCCGCTGCTCGCGCAGCGCATCGGTGCGCACGTCCATCTGAACGTAGAAGTGGGGTGCCTCGCCCTTGCTGCGCACCATGTTCCGGATCAGAGCTTTGCGCTTCTGAGAAAGCTGAAGGGCGCCGCGGAAAAGCTCCGCCTCGCGTTCCTTCGCCTGTGTCTTCACATGGTCCGCGTGGGACATGAGATCGGACTTCGTGATGCGTCCACCGGGTCCGCTGCTTTTGACCGATTCCAGGTCGATCCCCATCTGATCGGCCATGCGCAGCGCAAGTGGCGTGGCGCGGATTCCGTCGACGTCGGGCTCCTGGGTTTCGAGTTCGGCGAGGTAGGACTCCAGGTCGGCAACAAGCACCGCACCCATGGGTCCGCTGCCCTCGATCTCGCTCAAGTCGATGGACTTCTCCTCGGCGAGCCGTCTTGCGCGAGGTGTCGCCCGCTGCCGGTCCTCGTCGTAGGCAAACGGAGTCATGATCCGCTCACCGGACACCGCAGGTGGAAGTCCGCCTCCCGAGGGGCGGGACGGGGAAAGCGACACAGGTGCAGCCGCGTGCGTGACCGGGCTATCGGCCGGAAGCGCGCTACTGGCAGAAACCCTGCTAGCGGGAGTTTCGAGCGCAGCGACGTCGCTCGCGGCCATGTCTTCGTCACTCTCCCCGGGCAGACGAATGATCGCGATCAGAGTTCCGACATCGACGGTAGCCCCCGGTTCGACCAGCAGGGAGTGAACGACGCCCTCGGTATAGGACTCGAACTCCATATCCGCTTTGTCGGTCTCGATCTCAGCGAGGATCTCTCCTCGTTTGATCGAGTCGCCGACACTCTTGCGCCAGGCGAGCATTCGCCCTTCCTCCATGGTGTCCGAGAGTTTGGGCATTCGAATCTGCTTGGGCATGGAGGATCTCCAGAATCGTCAGAGGGTGATCTTGAGCACCGCGTCGACGACCCGCTGCGCATCGGGCAGCGCGAGTTTTTCCAGGTTCTTGGCGTAAGGCGTCGGGACGTCGGCCGCAGCTACCCGCTGGACCGGCGCCTCGAGTTCGTAGAAAAGGTGTTCCTGAATACGGGAAGACAGCTCGGCGCCCATTCCGACGTTGCGCCAGCCTTCTTCGGCGATCACGGCGCGCCTCGTACGCGCGACCGAACCCAGGATGGTGTCGATATCCAGCGGATCGAGGGTTCGGGGGTCGATGACTTCGGCCTCGATGCCTTCGCGCGAAAGTATCTCGGCCGCCTTCAACGCCTCGTGCACCATCTTCGACCAGGCCACGATCGTCACGTCACGTCCCGGCCGCTTCACCTCTGCGACACCGAAGGGCAGCAGGTATTCCTCTTCCGGGATTTCACCGCGCGAGCCGTAGAGACCTTCGTGTTCCAGGAACAGGATCGGGTCTTCGCTGCGCACGGAGGTCTTCAACAAACCGACCAGATCGTAGGGAGTCGAGGGTACGATGACGCGGATGCCCGGTGTGTTGACGAACCAGGATTCGACCGAATGGGAGTGCTGTGCCGACTTCTGCGTGCCGCCCCCTACCGCAGCGCGAATCACCATCGGCAAGCTGACCTGCCCTCCGAACATATACCGGGCCTTCGAAACGTGATTGATGATTTGATCCATCGCCACGATGCCGAAATTCAGAGTCATCAACTCGGCGACCGGGCGCAGTCCGCTCATGGCCGAGCCCATGGCCATCCCGATGATCGCCGCTTCTGCAATCGGTGTGTCGCGAACGCGGCGCGCGCCAAACTCGGCCATCAGGCCCTCCGTCGCGCGAAAGGTCCCCCCCACGAGCCCGACGTCTTCGCCCAGGACATAGACGCGTTCGTCGCGAGTCATTTCTTCGGCCAGAGCTCTCTGGACCGCTTCGAAGTAGCGAATCTCAGGCACCGTGGTTCTCCACGTACACGTCGTCGTAAAGCGAGGAAGCATCCGGCACGGGGCTTTCCTCCGCGTACATCATTGCGTCGATCACCGTCGCGTTCGCCTTCTCGGCAATCTGGTCGAGTCGCTCTTGATCGACGATCCCCGCCTCGAGCATCGACTTGGCAAGCCGCGGGATCGGATCTCGTTTCTTCCAGAGTTCGGCTTCCGCGACGCTGCGGTACTTGCCCGCATCGGTCATCGAGTGACCTCCGTAGCGATAACAGCGAGCTTCGATCAACACCGGACCGGAACCCTGTCGCACATGGCGCACCATTTCCTCGCAAGCCTCGCGAACGGCCAGCACATCCATGCCGTTGACGACGTGCCCGGGAATTCCGTAGCCCTGGGCCTTCTTGTGGATCTCATTGAAGGCCGACGAATTGCGCACGTCGGTACCGATCCCATAGAAGTTGTTCTCGCACACGAACACGACCGGCAGATCCCAGAGCTTGGCCATGTTCAGTGATTCGTGAAAGACACCCTGATTGGAAGCTCCATCTCCCAGGAACGCCATGACGACTCGATCGTTGCCCTGCATCTGCATCGAAAGTCCGAGTCCCGCCGCGATCGGCAGATGCCCGCCGACGATTCCGTAGCCGCCCATGAAGTACTTCTCTGCATCGAAGAAGTGCATCGAACCGCCCTTGCCTTTGCAGCAACCCGTGGCGCGCCCGTAGAGTTCGGCCATGAGTGAACGCGGACTGCTACCCCGCACCAAAGCGTGAGCGTGCACGCGATAGGTGCCGAGCGCGTAGTCGTCGTGGTTCAGCGCGGTGATCGCACCGGTTGCAACCGCTTCCTGCCCGATATAGAGGTGCATGAAGCCCCCGATCAGGCCATCCGCATAGGCTTCTGCGGCGCCCTCTTCGAAGCGGCGGATGAGCACCATGTCTTCGTACATGCGGATCTGATCAGCAGGAAAAACACTCACGAGCTAAACCTCGAATTCGGCGGCTTCCAGGTAGCGCCCGACAGCGAAGAGGAAGCCGTTCCCGGTAACTCCGTCGACAACCCGGTGATCATAGGAAAGAGCCAGGTGCATCATGGGGCGAATCGCGATGGTATCCGCGCCATCGTGTTCCACGACGACCGGGGTCTTGCGGATCTCACCCATTCGCAAGATGCCAACCTGTGGTTGATTGATCACTGCAAAACCGTAGAGGTTTCCCTGCCTTCCCGGATTGCTGACGGTAAACGTTCCGCCCTGTAGATCATCCGCACCGATCGTCTTCTTGCGAGCACTCTGTGCCAGTTCCTCGATGCGCTCTGCAATACCTACCAGCGACAGGCGGTCGGCATCCCTGATGACGGGAACGAGCAGACCGCGCTCGGTCTCGACAGCCACGCCCACGTGAATGCCGTTTCGCTCGACCAGGGTGTCGCCGACGACCGTGGCATTCAAGACGGGATAGTCCTTCAGGGCCCGCACCGTCGCCTGCACGATGAAGGGCAGGAAGGTCAGACTAAAGCCGCGCTCCGCCTTGAACGAGTTCTTGAGGCCGTCGCGAAGCTGAACCAGTTTGAACAGATCGAGTTCGGCGACCGTTCCGACGTGCGGTGAAACGATCTTGCTGACGACCATGTGCTCGGCAATGCGCCGGCGAATACTCGAAAACGGCACGACGCGCTCGTCCTCGCGCACCCGATGAGTGGGCACCTTCATCTTCGCCAGGAACTCGAGCACGCTACCCGGCGGCGCGCTCACCGCCGGGCTGGTCGCGGATTTCTTTCCGGGAGCCGTCGCCCGGACCGGGGTTCCACTCAAGTCGGCCTTGGTCACAAGACCTCCGGCACCACTGCCTTCAGTGGTACCCAGGTTGATTCCCTTGTCTTCGGCGATACGTCGCGCCAGCGGTGTGGCGCGCACGCTCGAGTCGCCGGTCGGAGCCATCGCCGGCCTATCTGTCGTTGGCGTCGCACTCCCAGACTTCGCGCCCCCACTGACCGTGGCCTCTGCATCCGGATCGATCTCGGCCAGTTCTGCACCGACCTCGACGACATCGCCTTCGGAAACGAGCAGACGCGTCACGACACCGGCCTCGGGAGCCGGTACTTCCGCGTCGACCTTGTCGGTCGTGATCTCGCAGATGGTCTGGTCCTTCTCGACCTTCTCACCCTCCTGGACCAGCCAGTGCTCGAGGGTTCCCTCGACCACGCTCTCACCCATCTGGGGCATCGTCACAGTCACCGACATCTGCTCATCTCCACTCAGGACTCGCTACTCAGAAGTTGATGGCGCGCCCGTCTGCCGCGAGCGCCGCCTCCATCAGGATCTCCGACAGGGTCGGATGGGCGTGACTGGTTTCAGCCAGTTCATGAATCGTCGCCTCGGCGGTCATGGCCGCAGTAAACTCGTTGATCATCTCCGTAGCACCGTGCCCGATGATCTGGCAGCCGAGCAGTTCACCGTACTGTGCATCGCTGACGATCTTCGCGAAGCCCTCGGTGTGACCGGTGCCCACCGCCTTGCCCGACGCGAGGAACGGGACCTTGCCCACGCGCACGTCATGCCCGGCCGCGCGCGCCTGTTCTTCATTCATACCCACAGAGGCCACCTGTGGCTGACTGTAGATACACGCCGGAATTCGCAGCGGATCGATGCCCGCCTTGCGTTCCCCGGCCATGAATTCGACCGCGGCGATCCCCTCGTGCGAAGCCGCATGTGCGAGCAGTGGTGGACCGTTGCAGTCCCCGATCGCCCACACGCCATCCGCCGAGGTGCGAAAGTCGGGACCGACCTTCACAAAGCCCTTCTCGAGTGTGACGCCAGCTTCCTCCAGTCCGATCCCTGCGGTCAGCGCGCGTCGACCGACCGCGAATAGCACGCGATCCGCCTGAATCTCGATCTCGCCCTTTTCACCTTCGGCGGTCACGACCACACCGCTTCCGTTGACCTCGAGACCCTTGTACGCGGTGCCGAGCATGAGCTTGGCGCCCCTGCGGGTGAAGCTCTGCGCGAGGGCATCCGCGGTTTCCCGATCCATGCCCGGCAGGACCTGGTCCTGCATCTCGATCAAGGTGATCTCGGTGCCGTAGCTTCCGTAGGAGTACGCGAACTCGAGACCGACGGCACCGCCCCCGATCACGACCATCGACTCGGGAAGCTCGCGCGTCTCCAACGCTTCGCGGCTCGTAAGGACGCGTTGGCCGTCGACCTCGACTCCGGGGAATACCCACTCCGTCGAGCCCGTGGCCAGGATGATGTTCTTGCCGGTCAGGATCTCTTCGCTGTCCCCGTTTCGGACGACGACCTGTCCGGAACCGGCCAGACTACCGCGACCTTTGACGACTTCGATCTTGTTCTTTTTCATCAGGCTGCCGACGCCTTTGCTCAGACGTCCCGCGACCTTGCGACTCGCGTCGATCACCGCACCGTAGTCCGCGCGCAGTCCGTCGACGATCAAACCGGGTACGCCCTTCTTGACGGCCGCGTATTGCTCGGCTGCGCTGAGAATCGCCTTGGTCGGGATGCAGCCCCAGTTGAGGCACACACCGCCGAGAGCGTCTTCCTCGACGAGCCCAACGGACATCCCCAGCTGGGAGCCGCGAATGGCGGCAACGTAGCCACCGGGGCCAGACCCGATAACGATGAGATCGAACGATTTCACTTACCAGCCTCCGATCGCAGCCCTGTAATGCACCCGAATCATCGGGTCCCGGGACCACTTCCTTGAGCCGCAAGTAGGGGGTTAAACGTGCTTCAGGCTACAGGCTTTTCGACGATTGGCAGAAGGAGTTCATCGGACTCCTTGTGGTGCGGCTGGTTCCACCCAGGCGTCTTCTGGACCCTGGCCTGCAGCTTCATCAGCCCGTCGAGTACCGCTTCGGGTCGGGGCGGGCAGCCGGGAATGTAGATATCGACCGGAATGATCGTGTCGATTCCCTGAACCGTGGAGTAGTTGTTGTACGGTCCGCCCGAACACGTACACGCGCCAAAGGCCACGACCCACTTGGGCTCGGCCATCTGGTCGTAGACCTTCTTGAGGATGGGCGCCTGGCGGTGGGAAATGGTGCCTACCACCATCATCAGATCGGCCTGACGGGGCGAGAAGCGGGGCAGCGCGGCTCCGAAGCGGTCCAAATCGTAGCGGGGACCTGCGACCGACATGAACTCCATGCCGCAACAGGCCGTGACGAACGGATACAGAAAGAAGGAGTATTTCCGGGCCCAGTTGATCACCGAGTCCACCGTCGTGGTCAAGAAGGAATCGTCGCCCTGCCTCAGGATTTCGCGCTTTTCACCCATGAGCACGAACTATAGCCGCTCGGCTATGCTCTGCCCGTGGGTTTGATCGCTGCATGGCTGGTTCATCTGTACACAGCGTCCTCCGCCGTATTCGGCGTGTGGGCGCTGGTCGCCGCAGGCGCGGGCGAGTTCCGCCTCTCCATGTACATGATGATGCTGACCCTGGTCATCGACTCGACTGATGGTGCCCTGGCCCGGGCCGTCGACGTACGCGGTCGCATCCCCTGGTTCGACGGTCGTCGACTGGACGATATCTGCGATTACTTCACTTACGTAACCGTACCGGCCTACTTCATGATCTGCGCCGACCTTCTGCCCCATCCCGCCTGGGTTTCGATTCCCGTAATCGCCTCTGGCTACGGATTCTGCCAGGATCAGGCCAAGACGGACGACCACTTCTTCGTCGGCTTTCCTTCCTACTGGAACGTATTGGCCATGTATCTGTACGTGATGGACGTGACTCCGCTCAGTGGACTCATCCTGGTACTGGTGCTCTCGGCGACCGTCTTCGTCCCCATCAAATACATCTACCCGAGCCGCACCCGGATCCTCAGACCCTTGAGCCTGCTCGTGCTGGCCTCGTGGGTGCTGGTCTTCTCCTGGTTGGCGGTCGTGCCCGATCCCGATCCGGACTGGGTGCTCTGGAGCCTGTACGCCCCCGTCTACTACATCGGTCTTTCTCTCCTGCTCAATATTCCGGCGATCCGCAGCTCGCTGGAATCTACCTAGGTGCCCGCCTACCCTCCCGTGTGATGAGCGATGCATCCCAGAACCTTTTGCTCGCGAGCCCACGCGGCTTCTGCGCCGGCGTCGATCGCGCGATCGAAATCGTCGAACTCGCGCTGAAGGTCTACGGCAAACCGGTCTACGTGCGACACGAGATCGTGCACAACCGACACGTCGTGGAGGCCCTGCGCGAAAAGGGGGCCGTCTTCACGGAAGATCTCGCCGGGATTCCCGAGGGCAGCCTGGTGATCTTCAGCGCTCACGGAATCGCGCCCCACGTGCGCGAAGAAGCGAAGGCTCGCGGTCTGCGCACGCTCGATGCCACCTGTCCACTCGTGACGAAAGTGCACGTCGAAGCCCGGCACTATGCGCGCGATGGCTGCGACATCGTCCTGGTCGGGCATCGAGGACACGTCGAAGTGGAAGGCACGCTCGGCCACGCGCCCGATCGCATGCATCTGGTCGAAACAATCGAGGATATCGAGCGACTCGAAGTAGAGGATCCCGACCGGCTTGCAGTGCTGACGCAGACCACGCTCTCCCTGGACGATACGCGCGAGATCCTCGAGGCCCTGCGACGGCGTTTCCCGAACATCCGACTGCCTAGCAAGGACGACATCTGCTACGCCACGCAAAACCGCCAGAACGCCGTCAAGGAACTGGCCGCGCGCGCGGAACGAGTCATCGTCGTGGGCGCCCCGATCTCGAGCAACTCGAATCGCCTGGTCGAGGTAGCACAGGCCCACGGCGCCAAGGCGCGACTCGTCGAGTCGGACGAAGCGATCGATCCGAACTGGATCACTCCTGGGACGAAGGTTGGAGTTTCGGCAGGTGCGTCGACTCCCGAGTTCCTCGTAACCGAGGTGATCGAAAAGCTGCAGACCCTCGGTTGTGGCGAGGTAGAAAGACTCGCCTTGGTCGAAGAGGACGTGAGCTTCAACCTTCCCCCTGAACTCAAACGCGAACTTCGGAACGCAGCGTCAAAATAGTGGAATTGCAAGAAGCCTTCCTCTGGAGCCTCGAAAGCGGGAGCGCCTCACCCGAACTCCTGGCTCGACTCGGTGACCCAGAACCTGCCCGCTCGATCGAAGCCTTCCGATCCGCAATAAACGACCCGGACCTTTCGGCGCACCGCGCCTTCTGGGTACCCGAACTGTTGTGCGGTGCACGTCCGGGGCACGGAGCGCGTTGCATCGAGGAACTCGCACAACGCTACCGGCGCGTGAGCGGCAATCCGCTCGATATCTCGCTCTACCCAACTGTTCCGAGACTTCTCGCTTCGAGTGATTTCCTGGCGCGCCTGCTTCTTCGCCATCCACATTGGGTGGCCGAACTCCGAGGTGCATTGCCCGAACCACCCGACACAGCACAAGTCGAAGCGGAGTGGACCGCGATCCGAATTGCGAAATACAAAGGCCTGCTTCGTATTGCCGCACGTGATCTGAACGGGCGAGATTTCGAGCAGAGCTTGACGGAACTCAGCCAACTCGCGGATCGCCTATTGCTTGCCGGCATGACTTGCGCAGAAGCAGATACCGGCCAGCCGGCTCCCATGCTCTTTGCCCTCGGAAAACTCGGGGGAAGCGAACTCAATTTCTCGTCCGATATCGACGTTTTGTTTCTATCGAATGCGGAAGACGGGGAGAGCGATCACGAGCATCAGCGATCTCTCGATGGCTTCGTACAGACCTTCAAGAAGCACATGGAAGCTCCCAGCGAAGACGGCTTTGGCTACCGAATAGATCTGGATCTGCGACCCAAAGGGCGACAGGGCCCCCTGGTCAACCCCTGGCAGACGGCGCTGGATTACTATGAGTTCATCGGCGCAGACTGGGAACGGCAGATGCTGATCCGGCTGCGCGAAGTGCGCGCGCCAGAAACACAGGAATCGCCCTTCCCCCACCATGTAGCCCCTTTCGTCTACCGCGGATCGATCGATCCCTCCTCGATCTCCGGGGTTCGCAATATGAAGCTGCGGATCGAATCCGAGCGAGATCAGGCCGGTCACGACCTCGAGTACGAGTTGAAGGAAGGCCCCGGAGGCATCCGCGACGTGGAGTTTCTCGCCCAGGCGTTTCAATTGCTTTTCGGCGGGCGTCACCCGGAACTCCGCACGGGGCATGTGCTGACGGCGCTCAGGGAACTGGCACGCTTGGGCTGTCTTCCCGAACAAGTGAGTGATTCACTCGGCGCCTCCTACCTGTGGTTGCGAAGGGCCGAGCACGCTGTGCAGATGGTCGAGGAACGTCAGACGCAACGCTTCCCACGCGCCGCCGAGGAACAACTCGGCATGGCTCGACGGATGGGCTACCTGGACGAAGATGCAGATCGCGCCCGCAGCCGACTGCTGGAAGACTGGACACATATTCGCGCCGAGGTCCGATCGCACTTCGACGCCCTCACACTGGAGCCACCGAGTGACGCAGGCACTTGAAGGCAAGCTCGAGCATGCACTCCAGGGGACGCCTCTGGCCGAACACGCAAAGATTTCAGCCGAGTCGCTGATCGAGCGGCGCGGCAAGGACGCTTGCGTCGCTCAGCTCGAAGGCGCCGCCCTCTCGGGCGTTGCGCGGCTGGTCGCGAGCAATGCCGAAGCCGCGCGTTATCTGGCGATGCGACCGACTCTTTTCGAACAATTGTGCACACTGGAAGCCAACCCTCTGACGGCCCGGGGGAACTCCCTGTTGGCGCAATCCTGCCCGGATCTCGAGGCCAATCGCGAGGACTTCCTCGACGAGATCCGACTCATGCGACGCGACGAGATGCTCGTGGCTGCCTGCTGTCACTTTGGCTCGATGGCGAACTTCGAAGCAGTTTCGCAATACCTGTCGATCGTCGCGGAAACATGTGTTCGCTGGGCACTCGCGGGCGCGTGTCACGATCGACCGGAGTCTCACGTGTCGGTCTTGGGGATGGGCAAGATTGCAGGCCGCGAGTTCACCTATCACTCCGACCTCGATCTGATCTTTCTCTATGCCGACGAAGTCGAAGACGTGATGCTGCCGTCGCGAACCGCACAACGCTTCATTTCCTACCTCTCGACCCCGACCGGTGCGGGCTTTGCCTATACGGTCGACTCCAGACTGCGGCCCTCTGGAAACCAGGGCGCCCTGGTCACGAAACACTCCGCTTACACCACCTACCAGACCTCCAGCGCCGCGCCCTGGGAACACCTGGCACTGATGCGCGCGCGCGCGATTGCCGGAGAGGTAGAAACGGCCCAGGCCGTATTGGATCAGACGCGCACTGCGATTCTGAGAGAGACGCGAAGCGTGTGGCCCGTACTCGCGGACATGCGGCGGAGAATCGAAGCGGAGCGCGCCTCGGGGAAGAACCATAAAGTGTTTCTCAAGACCGGCGTGGGCGGCTTGATGGACGTCGAGTTTCTGGCTGGCGGCTGTCTTCTGGAGTGTCGCCGTCAAATCGACGGTTTGAAATTTCCTTCGATCGCCGCAATGCTCGAAGTGGCTCGCGCAGACATGGGCGTAGAGGTCGAAGGACTCGTGGAGCGCTATTCCTTCTTGCGCAACGTAGAGGCCTGCTCTCGCTTCGTGGCGGGAAGGCCCGCGGAATCGCTCGATCTGCGCGACGAATCCACGGCGCTGGTCTCCGAACTGGTCGAGAGCGGCCTGACGCCGGCAGATCTCGCGGAAAAGATCCAGACCGCCCGAGAGGCAAACCGGCAAGCCTTCAACGACGTCGTGTCCACTGGCAGCATTGCTGGCATCACCGGGCCATGACGGATTTTCGGACAGATCTTCAGGTGCGCCCACTGCGCGTCGAAGGAAAAGCATGAGACTACTGGTCACAGGCGGCGCCGGATACGTTGGAGGCTTCAGCGCACGGCGCCTGCTCGCTGCCGGACACGAAGTGACAGTGATCGACGACTTGAGCGAGGGTCACCGCGGAGCGGTTCCGGAAGACGTACTCGAGATCATGAACCTCGCAGATACAGCCGGTGTAACCAGAATCCTGTCCGAGCGACGCATTGAAGGCGTACTCCATTTCGCGGCTTCGACGTACGTGGGTGTCTCGGTCGAGGACCCGCGCCGGTATTACCGGAACAACGTGGCCAACTCGCTCTCCCTACTCGAAGCGATGCTCGATGCACAGGTTCATCGGATCGTGTTTTCGAGCACCTGCGCGACGTACGGCGAGACCGCGTCCATGCCGCTCGATGAGGGCGCGCCGCTGAACCCGGGAAGCCCCTACGCATTCAGCAAGATGATGATCGAGCAGATGATCCGCGATTTCTCACGCGCCTACGGCCTGCGTTTCGCGCTACTTCGCTACTTCAATGCAGCGGGGGGGGCCAGCGATGGTTCACATGGTGAAGACCATCGCCCGGAGACGCACCTGATCCCGCTGATCCTGCAGATCTTGTTGGGCAAACGCGATCGGCTGATGGTTTTCGGCGACGATTATTCCACACCGGACGGCACCTGCATCCGCGATTACGTGCACGTCGAGGACCTGGCAGGAGCCCACGAACTCGCCATCGAAAAGACCGCGACGGGTGAACCCGGCGGAGAAGCCTTCAATATGGGGACCGGCCAAGGCCATTCGGTGCTCGAGGTGATCCGCTCCGTGGAACGCGTGACAGGGCGTAAAGTTCCCTACGAGGTGAAGGCGAGGCGTCCAGGCGATACAGCGCGACTGGTTGCGAGTTCCGAAAAAGCGCACCGACAGCTCGGTTGGCAACTGGCCTATCCCGAACTCGATCAGGTGGTCGAGAGCGCGTGGGAATGGCACCGGCAACATCTCGAGGGTTACGGGGATTAGTTCGGTTCCCCAAGATGCTACAGTATCTGCACGATGTGGTTGCTGACCCTCTTCTTGTTCGCGAACGCCGATCCACCACAGGCGTCGGCTGAAACCCCTCCAGTGGGTGCGATGATCTGCATCGCGTGCCGCGCAACAACGCCCGAACCGCGTACCTTGTTCAGCCCCGGGGATTGGCAGGCGCTCGCCGACGGAGAGATCGTGCGGGAGTCCGATGTTTCGAGCGATACCGAGGCGCTCAGCAGAGCGGCCGGCGTCATCCCACAGCCTCCCGCAGCTGTCTGGGCTTCATTGACCGATTTCGAAAGCTGGCCTCGATTCATGCCGCACATTACATCGACCGAGATCACGCAACGCAACGGCGATCGGATGTGGGTCCATCAAGAGTTCAAGGTCTGGATGGTCGGCATGCAACACACCACCATCTACGAACTCACCCCCACCACCGGGCGACTCGGATGGAAACTCGATCTCGATCGGGAACACGATATCGCCGCAAGCGAAGGGCATTGGCAACTCGTGCCACTCGATGAAGGCCGCAAGACACTCGTCCGATATTCGGCAAAGATGGATTCGGGCCGCTCCGTGCCCGGCTTTGTCGAAGACCTGCTGTTGAAGCGCTCCTTGAGCAACCTGATCACGAGCCTGCGAGATGAAGTGATGCGGCAGTCGAGCGAGTCCGAATAGTCCGATCTGCGAGGTCAGCATGACCCCTGTCGACAAGCTGCGCAGACCCTTTCGGGAAACTGCGCCAGGCCGAGCGGAATCCGGAGAGTTTCCCGACGGCACCGGCCTGTCCGGGCGAGAAGTCGGAATCACCGAACGCGGCTTCCGGTAACTCAATGGACGTGCCGGGAGACCTGGTGTAGAAACCGCGGTATCGCGGAGTTTTGAGATGCAGCGAATCGACCTGGACAGCCACCAAATCGATGTCGAATGGTTCGGCAAGCCGAGCCCGGGGCCGGTCTTCGTCTGCTTGCACGGACTCGTCGATTCCCGAGAGATCTGGAAACCACTCGCAGCTTATCTCTCGAAACGCGGCCGGGTCCTTCTGGTCGACCAGCGCGCCCATGGCACGTCGACAGCACCACCAGGCCGTTTCACCCGCGACGATCTTGCGAATGATGTAGTTGCGGTGATGGATCAGCTGGAAATCGACCGTTGTGTGCTCATCGGACATTCGATGGGCGGTATGGTCTCGTTGGCGGCTGCGCTGAATACGCCCCGTCTTGTGACCGGCCTCGCGCTGCTCGGCACCGCACCGCATTGCAGCGAGCGCACTGCGCAATGGTACGAACGAATCGCGAGCGCAGGTGAAGAGCACGGAATCGCGGGACTGCGCGACCTCGGGCACTGGGCACACGTCGAAGCTCCGAAGGCAGTCTTCGAGCTAATCGACACGTGGATCGCGGAATCCGGGCTGGCCTGAGCCACGGGTGTGTCATCGCAGATGATCGAATCGAGTGAATCCGACTGCGAACTGCTGCGTTTTCACACGCGCGGCGGCCTGGAACTGCTCGCCGATGCCTGGGGCTCGCCCCAGAGCACGCCCGTAATCCTGGCACACGGTGGCGGCCAGACACGCCACGCATGGGGCGGAACGGCGCGGGCACTTGCCGCGGCTGGCTGGTACGCGATCTCTATCGATCAGCGCGGCCACGGCGACAGTGATTGGGCATCGGACGGTCGTTACGGATTCGAAGACTTCGCCGCGGATATCCGCGACGTTGCAATGAGCCTGACGAAGAAGCCCGCAGTCGTGGGAGCCTCGCTGGGCGGCATCGCCTCCCTGAAAGCGCAGTGCGCCGGCGAGGGGCCCTGCTTTTCAGCTCTGGTGCTCGTCGACATCATCCCAAACGTACAACGCAGTGGAGCGGAACGCGTGCTCGGATTCATGGCGGAACGAATGGATGAGGGCTTTGCATCGCTCGAGGAGGCTGCAGACGTGATCGCCGCATATTTGCCGCATCGCCCGCGACCGCACAGCCTGGATGGCCTGGCAAAGAACCTGCGTCGCAATAGCGAGGGTCGCTACCACTGGCATTGGGATCCGGAATTCGTCCGCTCGCGCACGCAGCCGAATGCATCCGATCGCTTCGAACAGATGGATCATCTCTCCGGGACCGCCCGCGAACTACAAACTCCGATGCTGCTGGTACGCGGACGTATGAGCGAACTGGTGAGTGAAGAAGCGGCCCGGGAGTTTTTGCGCGAGGTACCCCACGCCCAGTACGTCGACGTGTCGGGTGCTGGCCATATGGTGGCGGGAGATCGCAACGACGTGTTCAGCGAAGCGGTGATCGGCTTCCTCGAAGAAATTCGCGCGCATGGCTGAGCCGGAAACCGACCCCACCGCGCCGCTCGCCGGTGTGCGAGTGATCGACCTGACACGTGTCGTCGCGGGACCCGTATGCGGTCGCGTGCTGGCCGATCTGGGCGCGGACGTGATCAAGATCGAACCACCCGATGGTGATATTGCCCGGGTAATCGCACCCAAGAGCGATCGCGGCATGAGCGGGCTCTACACGCTCGGGAATCTCGGCAAGCGCAACCTGTGCGTCGATCTTCGCGCACCAGGCGCAACGGAACTCCTGCTCGATCTGATCGAACGAGCAGATGTGGTACTCGAGAACTTCCGCCCGGCGGTCATGGAACGACTGGGTCTGGACTGGGACGTGATCCACCAGCGCAACCCGCGCGCGATCCTGTTGTCGATCAACGGTTACGGCTCGCAATCGAAATGGAAAAACGAGCCCGCCTACGCCCCCATGATGCACGCGGTCGCCGGCGTGCTGCATTGGGAGGCTCAGACGACGGAGTTGCCTGTCGCCCAGATGGCGGACAACAAGGCAGACATGTCCGCAGGGCTTCACGGAGCGATCGCAGTGCTCGCGGCGTTGTTCCGCACCCAGACAAATGGCGTGGGAGAGCACCTCGAAGTACCGATGTTCGACGCGCTTCTGGCCAGTTACAGCGAGACCGCCTACGCCTTGCTCCCGACCCCGGAGGCGCGCGAAGAATGCCGTCTTTTCGACGCGGGTCCCTACGGCTGGATCGCGATCGCCGGTACCCCGCAGAATGCCTGGCGGATCTTCAGGGAAGCGACCTCCGTCGTCGACCCGGCGAAGTCCGCGACAGACGTGCCGACCAAGGCGCGCCTCAGACACGCCGCCATGGAAAGCTGGATGGTGGAGCAAGAGAACGTCGAGGCAATCCTGGAGATACTGGGAGAGAGTGGCCTGGTGGCCGCACGGGTTCAATCTCTGACCTCCGCGCTACACGGACCGATCGCTCGGGAGCGAGAACTGCTCTTCGAGGTCGACGATCGGCGCGGCGGTGTGCGTCCGGTGGTGCGCGCACCGTACTGGTTCTCGGGAAAAACCGGACCGCTGCGACGTCCAGCTCCAAGATGTGGCGAACATAACGAAGAAGTCCTGCGCCAGGTACTGGACTTCGATGACGAGCGCATCGCCGGATTGCGCTCGTCAGGTGTACTGGTCGATTCACCGGACGAGACGACGAGCGAACCGGCAGCCGAATAGACCTGTTCGAAGACCGAGTCGGCCTGGCGGGATTTCCGGGCTAAGGAGCGGGAACGCGCTCCAGACGCGCGATCGCGCTAGCGATCTGATCCAGCAACGCTGGACTCAACTGGGAACCCGCGTCACTGGCCAGAAGACGTTGATAGGCCGAAAGCGCTTCCTCCCCACGACCCGCCCTTTCCAGTGTCGCAGCCCGATTCAGGATTGCGCCGAGATGGTTGCGATCGATCCTCAGTGCACGTTCGAACACCTCAATCGCCTCCGTATAGGCGCCTGCGGCCGCGTGCGCGACGGCCAGATTCGACAGGAAGTCCGGATCATCGGGGCGCGCCGCGACCGCGCGTTCAAAGAGCGGAATCGCTTCAGCGATCTGCCCCGCTTCGAACCTGAGCCTCGCCAGACCTTGTAACGCGACGGAGTTTCCCGCCTCCAACCCCAGTGCGCGCTCGTACGCCGCACGTGCCGCATCAGCGTCGCCCCGGAGTGCCAGCGTTGCGCCCAGCGCCGAGTGCAAATCGGGCCGGTGCGGATCACGCTCGAGCGCGGCCCGCAATTCGCGTTCTGACTCTTCCAGATCCCCCGAAGCCTGGTGTGTGCGACCCAAAAGGCGCCGGGCCTCCGAGAAATCGGGTGCCCAGTCCAGAGTCTGCTCCAGGGCGTCGACGGCTTCCGGATAACGACCGCGCTCGAAAAGGCCCAGGCCGAGTGCAAAGTAGGTGATCGCACGCGCATCGGTGCCCCGGTCCTCTGGCCCATGGGCCAGACCTGCACCGAGACCCACGATCACGATACCCGTCGCCAGAACTCGCCAGTCGGCGCGGCGCCCGGCATCGACCAGAGCAAACACTCCCGCAGAAGAGAAAAGGAGCAGCGGCGGAACGATCGGTGCGCGATAACGACCCAGCACATAGAAAACGACGACGCTCGCCGCGAGACCTGCGAGAATTCCGTAGACGGGCCAGAGCTCGCGCCAGCGCATTCGAGTCGTCCAGAGACCGAACAAGCCAAACGGCGCCAACCAGCCGAAGTGGAACACCAGAGCGAGTACATCGAGGGATTTCGACACCTCGCGATACGCCTCGAAGCTATCGGTATCGACGCCCTCATTCGCGTGCCAGAACAGGTACGCCTTGTAGTTCATGAGCCGTAACCAGTCGAGCGGGTGTTCAGCGATGTGTTCCAGAGAGCGACCCAACC
Organism: bacterium; assembly: GCA_024226335.1. Classification (NCBI taxonomy): domain Bacteria; species bacterium. Next base: position 3,102 of record JAAELY010000167.1, on the reverse strand, counting down.
AGAACGAGGACACTGCAGCCGGGTCCAGCGGGCGATCGAGCTGCGTTTCTGCCAGTGTGCGCGCATCGTCGCGTTCGAAGCGCGGACTTCCGCGACGCGGAACCAGGGGCACGTAACGGCCCGTCGCCTGCGGGCCATTGCCGATGTAGAAATTCGGACCAGCCTGCGAGGTGGTAATCAAGAAGCGCCCACCGACGGCCTGATTGCGCAGGCCCACCGGCACCAGCACAAGACTGATCCCGAGCAACAACCAGCCCGGCCAGCGAAGCTGGCGGACCCGGCTCGAATCGCCGAAACCGAGCCACAGCCAGAGTGCGACCCAGGGGACCAGGATCAGCGCGTTCTCACGCGTCAGCGCGAAACAGCCCAGGAGCATTCCCATCCCCAGTATCCAGCCAGGTTCCGCACGCGTACGCACCCGTGCGACGAAGAACAAGAGCGCGCTGCTGAAAAAGAGTCCTAGAGAGGCTTTCTGCAGAAGTCCGTCGTAATAGATCGCCGGCGCGTAAAGGGCCAACGACGCACCCGCCAGAACACCAACCCGCGTCGAGATCAGGCGCGCCCCGGCGAACGCGAGCAACCCGCACGAGGCCGCACCCAGTGCGATCTGTGCGAGTCGCGGAACCCAGAAACTCTCCCCGAAAAAGGCACGCAGGAGCGCCAGGAAATACGGGTAGAACGGAGCCTGATAAAACGTCTGGTCACCGAGCCAGTTGCCCGAGGCGATTTCGACGGCCCACCGGTAGTAGCTGAGGCCGTCCCCGATCGGTACCTCGAAAAACGGCGTCTGCGAGACTTCGATCAGATGGACCAGCCGCAGAGTGAACGCGAGCAATGCCAGCGTGAGCGAGTATCCGACGATTCCCCCTATCCGATTCACGCCTACAACTCCCCGATATCCCTGAAAAATCCCTCGTTCCCAGGCTCCAGCAGTGTAGCGCTCCGAAGGGGGATGCTGTGTTACTCTATCGGTCGTTCGGCTGGTTGAGAGCCGACCCGGAAATTCATGTCAGAGACGCTACCGCTCCACCCCTCAGACGCCTTGGACCGACCGTTGCGCGACCTGCGCATCTCGGTGACGGATCGCTGTAACTTCCGCTGCCCCTACTGCATGCCGGCCGAGATCTTCGGTGAGCGCTATGCATTCCTGCCGCGCTCCGAGATCCTGAGCTTCGAAGAAATCGAGCGACTGGCCCGGATCTTCGCATCCCTGGGAGTTCGCAAACTGCGCTTCACGGGCGGCGAACCGCTCGTGCGTGCGCAACTTCCGGAACTGGTCACGCAACTCGCCCGGATCCAAGGAGTGGACGATATCGCGCTGACCACCAATGGTTCTTTGCTCGAAGCTCACGCGCAATCTCTGGCCGACGCCGGACTCCGGCGAGTGACGGTGAGTCTCGACAGTCTGGACCAGGCGATCTACGAACGCATGAGCGGAAAGCAGTACAGCGTGCAACGCGTTCTGGACGGCATCGAGGCCGCGGAACGCGCCGGGCTGACACCGGTCAAGATCAACTGCGTGGTACAGCGCGGCGTGAACGAAGACGGCGTCGTCGAACTAGCACGCCGCTTCAAGGGCACGGGACATATCCTGCGCTTCATCGAGTTCATGGACGCGGGTACGCTGAACCAATGGAATCGCGACCTTGTGGTTCCCTCCGCCGAACTCCTCGAACTCATCGGACAAGAACTCCCGATCGAACCCGCTGAGCCGAACTACAATGGCGAAGTCGCGCGTCGCTACAGGTACCGCGATGGCACCGGCGAGATCGGCATCATCGCTTCGGTCACGCAACCGTTCTGTGGAGCGTGCTCTCGCGGGCGACTCTCCGCCGACGGACGCTTCGTGACCTGCCTGTTTGCAGAGGACGGCGTCGACCTCAAGCGACCGCTGCGCGCTGGAGCCTCAGACGCGGAACTGCGCGAATTCATCAGCGGCGTCTGGAATAAACGCACCGACCGTTATTCAGAGGAGCGTGCCCGTCTTTCGCCCTCGTCCGCGCCGACCAAGGAGCGGATCGAGATGTACCAGATAGGCGGGTGACCCCTGCTTCGCAGAGGTCTCGGAATTCTGATTGCAGTCGCGTGGCTTTCGCCGCCGGTCTTCGCCGAGCCTCCGGGTTCGGCTGCGAAGCTTCCCATGGCACTTCCCGGTGCCCCCACCCTGTCTGAAGACCTTCGCACACGACTGGCAACCGAACTCGCCGGGCGGGGCCCCGAATACGAACCGCGCACCCGCAATCTGCGAGCAGATGGATCGCCTCTGTACACCAATCGCCTGCTGCTGGAATCCAGCCCTTATCTGCAACAGCACGCGCACAATCCAGTCAACTGGCGCCCTTGGGGAGACGAGGCCTTTGCCGCTGCAGAACGCCTGGGCCGTCCGGTGCTCGTGAGCATCGGCTATTCGACCTGTCACTGGTGTCACGTGATGGAAGAAGAATCTTTCGACGATCCGAATACGGCTCGATTCCTGAACCAGCACTTCGTCACCATAAAGGTCGATCGCGAAACGCGGCCCGACGTCGACGCAATCTACATGAGTGCGATCCAGGCGCTCGGTCAGCGCGGTGGCTGGCCGCTGAACGTATGGCTGACACCCGACCGCAAACCCTTCTACGCGGGTACCTACTTCCCGCCGCAGCCGGGTCCGGGCCGGCCGGATTTCATGAGCGTTTTGCACTCGATCCAGAAGCAGTACTCCGACAACCCGGAAGAAATCCTCAGATTTTCCGCAGACTTGACGGAGAGGATTCGCGCGGACCTCGAAGGCACTGCGACCGATGTGTCACGAATCCCCGGTGCGGACGTCATGCGCCTGGCTGCGGACCGTTACGCACGAGTCGCCGATCCGACCTGGGGAGGAGTCGGCCAGCAGACGAAGTTCCCGTCTCGTTTGCCGATTCGCTTCCTGCTTCGCTACCAGCGTCGCACGGGGGACTCGCGCGCCCTCGATATGGCGACGCTCGCACTCGACAAGATGGCGGCGGGCGGCATCTACGATCATGTCGGTGGCGGTTTCCATCGCTACTCCACCGAAGTCCGCTGGCTTGTGCCGCACTTCGAAAAGATGCTGTACGACAACGCACAACTCTCGCTCGC
>JAAELY010000166.1 GCA_024226335.1 bacterium | reverse complement strand
TGGATCAGACGCCGTTGCGCGTCGACTTCCCACTGGGGCGAAACTCACTGTACGTCAAGGCGTGTAGCACCGATACGGAATGGCGATTTGCGCTGCGCTATCCCGCCGAGGTGCTCAAATACCGGACACTCGTTCGCTGATCTGTACCAGGCCGCACTTCCTCCTCACTCGAAACTCCAAGTTCGTCTGCGGCGCGAAACTCCTCCAGGCGCGACGCGGCTTCTAGATCGCCGGACACCCATCAATCCAGATCGGGCTATTCGAGGCCGGTTCGCTCCAGTTTGATTGGCTTTTCCCGTTGGCTCCCTCAGAATGCGGAATTGGGCCTGATCTGCAGCCAATGGATCAATTCTCCTGGAAGGAGCACCCGATGAGTATTCGTTCAACGGTCATTGCACGTTCGTTTGCCGGAAGTCTGGCGATCGCCCTGATCCTCGCATCGACGGCCCATACCGAGGCCGCCGAAATCACGGGGGTCAACTGGTTCTCAGGTGTGGCGTCGGTGGCGAGCACCGTTTTCTCTCCGCCCGTAGCACCTAACAATGATAATGTCGCCGGCTCGTCACTGAACAGCATTTTCGTTACGCAGAAAGACTACGTTGCGATCGGACCTGTTGATCTCGTGTTCGACCTGATAGACACCGGTGGCGTGACGGAGTACGTGATCGTCGAAGGTGTGCAGAACAACACCGGCCTCGACTGGAGCGGCTATCACATCGAGCTCGGATTCGGCAATGGCGCGGGCTTCGTGCCTTCGACACCTGGAGACGGACTCGATTTCGATTCGCCCGACTTCGACTCACCGGTCTTTTTCGACCCGTCTCCTGGGTTCTTCCCGAGTCAGATCGTAACCGTGGACGACATCCTGGCCGGTGGGGGCATCATGCCCGACTTCAGCTTCGCCGGAAATTTCGTCTTCACCGTCGACGTACCGGACGGCATTTCGTCGTTCACGATTCGCCAGTCGCCCATCGCCGTCCCGGAACCGTCCTCAACGATCCTCGGGTTGCTAGGTCTGCTCGGAGTTCTCGCGTACCGCCGACTGGAGCGCTGACGGGGAGCCCCGCGAGTCGCCAGACGTCGCCTAGAATTTGTAGCCCAACCCCAGGATGTAGTCGGTATCCTGACGTTGGGTGCCGCTCGCCGGTTCGGCATCGAGTTCCCACTCGACCGCGGCTTTCAGGAAGATCTCGTTTGAAAGATCGAACTTCAAACCGGTCTCGGTCTTGATCAGACTGACGTCGATGTCCTCGAGGCTCTGCCTGAGATTGGTCTCGTGAAAGAAGGCCAGGTTGTCGGCCAGTTTTCGCCACACATGCCAACGGGCCAGCACGTCGACTGAATCGTCGTCGCGCTCGCTGCCTTTGTAGTTCTCCTCCACCCAGGCCGGTCCGAAGCGCAAGTCGACCTTGAAGTCGTGACGATCGAAGAGCTTGTACCCCAGGCCGCCTCCCAGCGTGAAGCGCAGATCGAGATCCTTCGGGCCATCCTTCTCGCCCGAAGAGCCGATATACCAGAACGCACGATCGCCAAGGAAGTGGTCGTAGAGAATGCGCGCGAAGAGGTTGCGGTCATTGGTCGTGCTGGCTCCGGAGTCGCGGTCCGTGGTTCGCTCGCCCTCGTAGCTGGCCTTGAGCCCGAAGCGATTGAATTCCGTCTCGTACTCGCCGAGCACCTCGAGATCGCCTTCGTCCTTGATCGTGTTGCCGCGCTCGAACTTCACTCCCGCCGTCAGGCTGCCTTCCCACTCGGGCGCTTCCTTCACAGGAGGGTTGATCGAAGCGACCTCCTTCTCCCGAAAGCCCTGCGTCCCCACCCGCCCGCGACCCGCAGTCTGGAAGGGTGCTTGCGAATCGGCGACCAGAGCATCGATCAGTACGGTGCCGTCGTTCGCGTGCACCTCGACCGTCTCGTCGGTAGCAATCGTCCGGACCTCTTTCGCGTCGACCTCCACCTCGCCGATCAGATCCGCGGCAAAGCGCAGCTTGCCTTCGACCATTGAAATGAGGCGCCCGGTCCAGCGATCTCCATTGGAAAACGTCACCACATCCGCGCGTGCGGCCGGTGCCGCCAGACACAGTAGAAGCACAATCCCGGCCCCGATCCTGAGCATCTCCATCC
>JAAELY010000165.1 GCA_024226335.1 bacterium | reverse complement strand
TCATCATCGTTTCGGTTCCTGACCGCTTTCCGCTGTGCGTCGGTGCGTGCGTGCGCGCGTGCGCGTGTGCGCGTGCGTGCCGTGGGCGCGGACTCGCAGACTCGCCCACTCGAACACACAACATCATGCTGTGGTCCGCATGCGTGGGCGGCGCGTGTCGGCGCGCGTGGTTTGTCACATTTGGGACTGCTTCTTTCTATTGGGACTGCTTCTTTCTATTTCTCATTCTCTTTAACTCTTTGTGCCTTTGGTCGCTCATTGCTGAAAAAGTGTCCTCCTCCCCCCTCCCCTTCCCCCCAATGGCCGACAGAGCGGCAGCGGCCGCTCTGCAGGCGGCGCAACAGCTGGAGGAAGCCACGCTAGGGCACAACGCGGAAGTCTCCGCGGCTTCCGCGGACTTCCGCCGCCGCATCGCCCAGGCTCTGCGGCTCGACGCCGAGCTGCCGCGACCTGGAGGCCGTCTCCAGAGAAAGCGGTGGTCCTGGAAGATCGGCTCTTTCAGGCGGCGGTGCCACTACTTGCAAGCCAAGGTCAAAAAGTTGGTGTGCGACAAGAAGAGACTGCAAGAAAGGAGCACCTTCAGAGTCAGCGCCTTGAACATCGTGCGGGCCGCTTTGTGCGATCCTTCCATGAGCGCCCGCATGGTCGAGGAGTTCGCTCGGGATTACAATTTCTCTGCGGCGCCGCCGTTCGGCCGATCGTCCGTCTGCGCTTTCCGGCACACGTTCGCGCGAGTCCTGAAGCGCCTCTGCCGGGACTCGGTCCGGGTCTACGCGGCCCAGAGCGAGCACGGCTTTGTCTGCTTCCGCCACCTGCACGACGAGGCCTCCCTGCGCATGCGGAGCTTTCTCGAAGGAGGCTCTGACGGAGGCGCGACCGACGGGACTCCGAGGCCGAGCCAGGGTTCGACCCGCGCTCGGCCCCGGATCTGTCGGTCGCGGAGCAGCAAAGTGCAGAACAATAGCTGCTCCGTCCACATAGACGCATCGCCCAGTGGAGCGCCCTGGCTGACCGATCTGCAGCCCTTGGCCAAAAAGGACGCAGACACCATGTGCTTCGTCATCTTCTGCGTTCTTCGAGGGCTTCTTGAGGCCCTGAACGCCGCCGAGGACGACGCTGCCGACGAGGGCACCGCGGCGGCGGGGCGCCGCAGGAGATTCATCCACTTCCTAGTTGGAGACTCCGTACCCACCAACATGGCGGCTGCCAAGAAGCTCTGGCTCCTCGTGCGCTCTCTGCAGCTCGACTCCGTGTCGCCTTTCCACAGATGGGACTACTTCTTGGTGGTTCTTCGTTGCGCCAGCCACCAGGCGAATCTGGTCGTGCGAACAGCCATTGGAGGCGACGCGCCTCCGTCAAAGGGGATGCCCTCGCTGGAGGCAACGGCGGTGCGCTTCTTCAAGTATCTCCTGAGCGAATACCATGAGGAGTTCTACGCGAACCTGCGGGCGTTCGTCTTCGAGAACCTGCGGATCCTCGATCCGCGCGAAATGGACCCATCGGAGCTACGCAACGTCCGACGAGAGGCGTCCGTCGGGAAGCGACTCCAGGACTTGTACGGCGAAACCGTTTTACCCAATGAGTGGTTGGACATGCTGAACGCGGGGCTCGGCAACTTCTGCCATATCCCGCACGATGAGACCTGCTTCGAGGAGGCGGTGCGAGGCGAACTCCTGCGAGTGCTTGAGCGGTGTTGCCTGCGCACGCAGGAGAAACCCGTGGTCACCCGATTCTGGCTCTTCACGGAGTGCGTTCAAGGTCTCCTCCGCATCCACCTCCTTGGGATTCCTCTGGATCTGCTCCTCGCCCTCCCCACGAAGGCCCCTCGCCCACAGAGCCAAAAAAGGATCCGCCACGTGAAGGCGTTCTTCCAGCACAAGGACACGCCATTGCTGCTGCGGCGGGCTTGCCTCTGCACGGCACTGACGCAGCACGCGGTCTCCATAACAGGGAAGGCGCGGGCGCGAGACGATCCTAGTGGCGGGGGCAACAGGGTTCGACCCGCTTGCCCATTGCTGCTCCGACTCGTCCGAGGGGAAGTCGCCGCGAAAATGTCCGATGACCTGCGCGCGACGCTTCGCCGCTTGCCCACGGAACCCGCCTTCCGCCGCGGCCCGGACATGGCTCGCGTTGTCGAGCAACTGCTTCTCACCGCTTCGGCGCTCATCGTACGGTTCAAGCAATACCAGGCGTATCCGTTTAAACTGGCTCTTTGCTCCAAAGCGGCGAATCCCATCGGATTCCTTCTCGAGATCGATAACTTCCTGAACGCTGAGGCGGACTCCTTGGACGTGGGTTATGGTCGGCCTCTCCAGGAGGAGGCGCTGCGGCGAGGCGACCTGCGCGAGCAAACTCGTTTCCTGGCTTCCGATGCAATCCAGACAGAGCTGTCGACGTGGCTCACTCAGGTGGAAGGTTCCACCCTCGAGGTCGAAAGGGCGCACCAACAGGCCAAGCGCGGCGAACGGAGACAGTTGATCGCCGTGCACACCGCCTCGCGGGATATGATCTTGCGGAGGTACCGCGCCCAGGGGCGTGCGAAAGGAGCCCCCGCTGGAGCGGTGCCGCGGAAGTGCCGTGGAGGCGGCACGCTCTGGTCACTAGCTCTCCAGCACAATCCTCACTTGTTTCCCAGGTCTCAGCGGAGGTTCGGGGCGGTGTCAGCGCCGAAGGCGCTAGCGGATCCGGAGTCTTGGCCCTGCCGAAAAGCAGCCTTACAGCAGTACGTCCGGGAGAACGGGGAGTCTCTGCGAGCCGAGTTGGCGCGCGCCCGGGCGCGAACGACTCTGGACTCGACCGCGCCATGGCCCGGCTTCCCGAGGAACGCCACCGAGTGGGTGGAGTGGATGGAGCAGAACGAGGACACCTTCAGGGAGGAGATGAAAGTGGTGCGCCAGGGTCAGCACCGCTCCGCGAACGTCCGCGCGGAGGCTCCGCAGAAGTACGAGCCAGCGGCGCGGCTCGAAGCACCGGCTTTCCGCCCGGCGCCCTGCCGACAGGCCGGGTCTCAGCCGCCTCCTTGGTTGGGGCTCGTCTCCAACGGCTTCTTCACTCTTTGGAGGCAGGAGATGGCCCTGACGACCTTCATCTTCGCGTGCGATGTGATGAGGCAGCAGTGGTGTCTGGTGTTCGACGACCCCGAGGAACTCGGGGACGGCAGCAGAGCTTGGAGGCTCCCCATCGAGACGCCGCTTCGCGACGTACTGCTCCCGATCCACGTGGCTCTGCCGGCCTCCCTCCTCGCATACTCCGGCAAAGTCGAAGTTCTGAAGAACGAAGTGACGGTTCGGAAATACACTCCTACCGGGGTCTTCCTGCAGCTGACGTCCTCGGAAGTCGTGGCAAAAACTCCTCGGAGGCGGTCCAACAAGGACGAGGGTGCCGACATGAGCGGCGCCAGCGATGGAACGGAGGCTCTCGACAGCGAAACGGACGACGAGGACGATCCGGACAAGGACGAGCTTTGGAGCGCAGCCTCATCGGACGAAGAAATGCAAGCGAACGATGCGGACGACGGGGCCTCGGAGGAATCCGCAGGAGTTCCGGAGGCAACACCGCCAGGGTTCGACCCGAGCGATGCTGCCGAGGAACTCCCACCTTCCGCCCGCCTGCCGAGAGGTACCCCTCAGGCGCCGAAAGGTACCCACAAGGTGGCGTGGCATTCGGCCTATTTCACTTTGACACACGACCGCCGTTTCGACGAGATCCGGATGCGCGTCAAACCGAGGTGGCTGGTCCCAGCGCACATGGGCACGGATCACCCGAACAGATCGCTGCGCTCCAGCCACCACTTCAAGCAGCACGAAGACCCTACGCGCGTCACGTACCTCGTTCTTCGCGCCTGGGCCTTGTGGCGCATGCCGCAAAACGGGTTTTTGCAAGCGGCGAGTGAAGGCCGGCAAGACGCGTTCAGAAGGGAATGCGAGGACCTGCGACGCGAACTTATCGAGGTCGGCGCGACCACGAACAAAGCGGCCTTGTGTTTTTTGCGCCAATGGGCGCCGCCCGAGTGTCTGTCCGGTGGATGACGGAGCGATTGTGACGCGCGAAGCAGGCAAAACGGGGCCAGCGGGACAAGGAGTCGACAGGACGGGAGGGGCCCGGATGGATGGGTTCGAGGTTCCGGTCCTTGCCGTAAATTTACGTACAATGTCCGTAATATGTTCGCAGGTTGCCGTAAAATTTCCGCACGTGGCCGTAAATTTCCCGCACGTTGCCGTAAAGTGCCGTAAAATTTCCGTAAGC
>JAAELY010000164.1 GCA_024226335.1 bacterium | reverse complement strand
TCGCCTCGAGCTGGAAGCGGTCGACGAGATGGAAGAGGCCGCCGGGTGGTATGAAAGGCGCCAGCGGGGGCTCGCCGCGCGCTTCCTGGACGAGATCGAACGCCTCCAAGTGAAGATCGCCGAACGGCCAGCCTCCTATCCACGTCTCGACCTTCCAGTGTCAGATCTAGTCGTTCGCCGGGCGCTACTCACTCGTTTCCCGTTCGCCCTGGTGTTCCTCGATCGTGAGAACGAGGTTCGCGTTCTCGCCGTCGCGCATACGAAAAGGCGACCCGGCTACTGGCTGAATCGGCTTCGGTACGTCTGAGTCACCCTCGGTGCCGGAGAGTCGCGGCAGCTACGCATTCAGGCGGACTTCGAGCCTGAGAGGGTGGTGGTAGATTTGCGTGGCGACCAACGGAGCTTCTCCGGAGTCGCTTAGAGGAGCTTGACGATCCTCTCCGCTTGCCAAGGCGAGCCGATCTCGATGTCCTGACCGATTCGTTCCACCTGCAAGACAGCCTTCCTGGACCACCGAATCTCCCTTACTTCACCCACTTCTGAAGCCGTTCCTTCGCTTGCTCATGGGTAAGATAGTCACCGCGGTCAAGCTCGTCCAGCCCTTTCTGGACGCTCTCGATGACGTAGAGCTCGTAACCGATGTCGTCCAATGTGCTGTCATCCGGCATCCTGGTGATGACCTCGAGCACTTTCTCTTTCACCGTCATGTGCTTTCCCCGAAAGTTGCAGTCGGCGACTCCAGCCGCCACTCGCGAATACTACCAGAGCCATCCGGAGCGGGTGATCGGCGCGGTGGCGGTCGCAAAATTCGCCAATCTCGGAGTTGCCCGATCTCAGCGGTCTACGCTCGCTGGCAGAGTCAGCGTATCGACTTTCCTGGCCACTTCGAAGTTGAAGACGGCTTC
>JAAELY010000163.1 GCA_024226335.1 bacterium | reverse complement strand
CGTGTGCTTCTTCCAGGATCGTGATGGCCTCGACGCGGCGGTGCTGCAGCTTCAAGCAGTCGCCGTAGACACGCAGAGCGTAGGCGATCTCCGACGGTCGATCGGCGAAGGTGCGCCGGGATCGAAGGAGTGCCTCTCGATAATACGGTTCCGCTTCCCCGTGGCGGCCCAGCCGATCCATCAGCTTGCCGAGCTTCTGCATCGAAACGATCGAATCGCGATGGTCGTCGCCGAGCGACTGTCGCTGATCGGTGAGGGTTCGCCGCAAGTGGGGCTCGGCCTCATCGAACTTCTCGCGGGCCATCATCACCGATGCCAGGTTGTAACGCGTGGTGCTGGTGCGGGTGTGAAGCGCCCCGAGGACACGTTCGCTGCGCTCCAGGGCCTCGGCGAAGTGAGCCTCCGACTCGTCCAGCCGATTCTTGAAAAACAGCAGCAGGCCCAGGTTGTTGATCAGTGCGATCGTATCCGGGTGATCGTCGGTCAACACTCGCCGACCGCGTTCCAGCCCTTCGCGGAACAATCGTGCGGCCTCGTCCAGATCGCCCTCGGACTGGCGCAGGAAGGCCAGATTGTTGATCGAGGTGATCGTATCGGGATGGTCGTTTCCCAGAGCCCTGCGACGGCCCTCCAGGGCCTTGCGGTGGAACTCGTTCGCTGCGACCAGATCGCCCTGGGCGCGTCGTAGTACTCCCATGTTGTTCAGGGAGCTCAGCATGTCCGGGTGTGTTTCGTCGAGGAGTCGGGAGCGGCCCTCGAAGGCCGTCACGAAGTGTCTCTCCGCGGACTTCAGGTCGCCTCGAGCCCGCGCGATCTCGCCCAACAAGTCGTGGGAGGTGAGGGTGTCCGGGTGATCGATGCCGTGTAGCTCGCCACGAATCTCGAGGGAGCGATCGAGCAGGAAGGTACCTCGCTCGTACTGGCCCAAATGGGCCAAGATCGTGCCGAACGTCTCGGACAGACTCGCTCGCACTTCAGGCTGATCCACCTGATCGAGGGAATCGACCCCCCAGTTCAGCAGCTGCTGGACGGTCAGCTCGTTTCCCAGAGCCACTTCGGGATCGACTCGATTGAACAGGCCTTCGACGTATTCCAGAGTCTCGTTGGCCGTTGCAGCCGAGCGTCGGGCGTTGTCGGCCTCGAGATTCGCCCGATCCCTCTCGAGAGCGATCCTGCGGGCCTGGATCGTCATCATCGCCGCGAAGGCGATCAGTGTGATCAACAGCGTCGTCGCAAACGCCACGCCGACGGTGTGCCGCTTGATGAATTTTCCCACGCGATAGCTCGTGCTGGGCGGTGTGGCCAGGACCGGGAGATGTAGGAGATGGCGGTCGATGTCCGCAGCCAGCTGAGACGGGGAGTCGTAGCGCCGCGCGGGGTCCTTCTCCAGCGCCTTCATGGTGATCCAGTCCAGGTCACCGGAAAGCTGACGCTCCAGCGTCGAAACGTCCGAGTTCCGATGCCTCGCCGATTCGTCGGACTTCGGTCCTTCCAGCGTGCGAAATCGCGTGCTCGGGCGTGGCGGATCTTCCTCGCAGATCTTGCGCCGGATGCTGTCCAGCCCCGCTTCCCTCAGCTCTCCCGATTCGAACGGCAGACGGCCGACCAGTAACTCGTAAAGGATCACGCCCAGGGAGTAGACATCGGATCGGGTGTCGACGTCCCGCCCGGTCAGCCTTGCCTGCTCGGGGCTCATGTATTCCGGCGTGCCGATAAGCGTCCCCAGCTCGGTGAATACGGTTTTTTCCGTCAGACGGTGGGCGGTTGCCTTGGCCACGCCGAAGTCGATGATCTTCGGTGTCGGCTTCCCGTCGATCTGCTCGACCAGCACGTTGGACGGTTTGAGGTCACGGTGGATCAAGGCCTTCTGGTGGGCGTGCTGGACCCCGGCGCACACCTGCTTGAACAACTCGAGGCGG
>JAAELY010000162.1 GCA_024226335.1 bacterium | reverse complement strand
TTTTCAGCCACGTCGCGCAGTCGGACTGCTTCGAAGCCGCCCTGCTCGGCCAGGTCGACCGCCGCGTCCACGATCCTGCGCATGCGCTTGAGCTGGCTCGCGACCAGTCTCGCGATCTGAGGCTCGCCGTCTCCGGAGTCCGCACGCTCGTCCGCTGGATCGTCGGATTCGGCGATTGCGGGGGTCTGGGAACGTGTCCGGGAGCTCATCGAGCACAATTAGAACACGTTCCAATTCTCTGTGTCCACGGCGCGCGCGGCTCAGAAAAGCTCGATCTGGCCCTCGCTGGTTCTTCTGAAGGAGGCGGCCGAGGGTTCGCAGAACTCGTCGCTCCGGAAACCCGCGCGCCGCCTCGAGACCTCGAAGATCCTGCGCATCTGCCCCGCGTACACGCCCAGGTTCCGAGTCTTCAATCCGGACTGGCTGCCGCGGGACCGGCTATTGCGAAAATCGAGCACTTTGCGCAGGACTTTCTCCTTGCGCTCCGGGAAGTGATCTTCCAACCAGGTGGCGAACAGGTCTTTCACCGCCCAGGGCAGGCTCAACGGGATGTAGTTGGCCCAGCGCGCTCCTGCATCCCTGGCCGCTTCGAGCAGGGCCGGAACCTCGTGGTCGTTGATGCCCGGAATCAGCGGTGCGAGGTACACGCCAACCGGAATTCCCGCATCCGCCAGCGCCCGGACGGCGGCCAGTCTCGTGCCCGGCTGAGATGCGCGCGGTTCGAGAATGCGACACAGATCGGGATCCAGTGACGTCAGCGAGAGCGTCGTCGACACCGCGTCGTGGCGTGCGAGTTCGCCCAGCACGTCGAGGTCGCGCGTGATCAAACGGCTCTTGGTGACGATCGCGACCGGATTGCGGAACTCGGCCAGCACCTCGAGACAGCGTCGGGTGATTCCGAGTCTGCGCTCGACCGGTTGATAGCAATCGGTGACGCCCGACATACCGATTACCTGGGGCTGCCAGCTCCTGGCACGAAGGGCTTTTCGCAAGAGGTCGGGTAGCGCCGTCTTCACCAGAATGGCCGATTCGAAGTCGAGCCCGGCTGAGAAACCCAGAAACTCATGTGTCGGCCGCGCATAACAGTAGATGCAGCCGTGTTCACAGCCCCGATAGGGGTTGATTCCGAAGTTGAAGCCGACGTCGGGATTGTCGTTCTTCGAGAGCGCGGAACGCGTTGAATCCACGAGAAAGCGGGTGTGGGGATCGGGTTCTTTTTCGCCTTCGTCGTGGACCGTTCGAGCCACGCGAAGCGCTTCGAGATCGATCTCGAGCGCCTGGTGTTCGAAGCGGTTGGGGGGTGATTCGCGCGTTCCGCGCCCCCGGATCGGCTCGTGGAACCGGGACATGATCGGTCTGAAGATGGGCGAATAAAGAACGAAAGTCAATCCCGCTCGGCAGACGCGACGAGGGCTCGGGTAGGATGACGCGCATGAGTGAACTACTTCTCGAAAAATCCGGCGCGATCGCGACGCTGACTTTCAACCGACCCGAGCAGATGAACACCATCTCGATTCGCATGCTCGATTCTCTTGCGGAGCAGCTACTGGAGCTCGATCGCGATCCCGA